>DAIAOV010000100.1 GCA_027437055.1 Legionella sp.
GGTAATGATGAATGCCCATACTCCTAATTTGGTTGGGCCATTATGGCTAAATAGATCGGCAAACAATAATAAAACGATCAAAATAGGTGTTAGTGCCAGAGCAAGTTTCCAATTTAAGCGAAAATAATAAATTAAAACTCCTAATGTGGCTAGACAAGCAAGCGTAATAGAGAATACCCCTGGCATTACTATTTTAATAAAGCCTAAAAGAATCATTACAGAAAGAATAATGAGGGGTACGCCTGCCAAGTGAGTATAGCGTGTAGTGATGTTTTGATGATATCCCGCATACATCTGAGCCTGCTCAATAAATGATTTCATTTTAACCGTCCTGAATAAATGTTCCTTATGAAAACATAGCACATTATTAAATTAACTACCAAAGGAGTATTTACATAAAAAAATCGCATCGCTAAAAAGAGGCCATAGTTTGCACAAAACTAGGGATGTTAGGCGAACCAACACCGACTACATCATTCCAGAACTGATCTTCAACTATAGTAAGCGATGAGTCCCAGTTGAATGTTAATCCATTGATAGTAAAGGCTGAAATTGGACCACCAGGAACAGGAGTGGCTCCACTAATTATGCGATGAGGTGGGGTAATGACATTAAGTGCTTTGGCATTAATTAAGATTTCGTTATGGTTGTAAAGATAGGATGATACTAAACCGATAGGCTTAGGGATACCGAAAGACAATGTCCGGGCTTGATTTATTAGAGCGAGTGTTCCAGAAAATAAAGGTGTCGCTAAACTCGTACCACCGGATAGACACGGCGTGGTGCACTCTGTTGTAGTAAAGTAAATCAGTAAACCGGTAGCCGCATCACCTAACATCGCTATATCTGGAAGGGCGCGGTTACCGTAATTACCTACAATACCGGGATAACCACCTGCAGAAAAGCCTCGGATCGAATTTTGCCAAAAGGGAGCACTAAATACCTGACTGATCCCGCCACCGCTGCCAGCCTGAAATTGGCCATTAGCGTAGGTGCCCCAACCCGATTCAAAGGCATAACTCCAGTTATTGTCGACAAAAAGACTACTACCCCCAATGGCGGAAGCATAGGATGAGCTTGCTGGATAAAAAACAGTTGGTGTAGTTGCTACAGCGGAGCAAAGAAAACTATGATAGGTTTGATCGCCACAATCACCAGAACCAAAATTAAGACTTAAACCGCTTGCTGCTGCTAATTGCAGCGCTGGATCTAAGACGGGATCTCCCTCTGAACCGGCTCCCCCCCAACTATTAGAAATTATAAATGCATTAGGAAAACCACCTATACTATAATTATTATTGAGGATCGTCATGATAGTGATGGCTAAACTCTCAGCTATTTGATCAAGACTTGTTGTGAGTACTAAAATGATATTCGCTCCAGGAGCTATGGTATGTGCCGACTCAATATCTAAAGCAATTTCACTATCGACACCAGTTGCGGTTAACGGGCAAGATGCCCCTGTATAAGGAGTGCCATCGGGATTTACTATGGCAAAATTATTGGAATCAAACAACTTCAGGCCATTCGCTGTATTATATTGATTTGCATCATTTAATATTGTTGCAGGGCTATTGGTACCGCATGCCATCATAATCACTACGGTCTGGCCACTACCGTCTATTGGAATATTATTAATGGGAGGAACTTGGTCCACATTATACGTTTTTCTTAACTGCTGTCCGGTAAAGCCGCCAATGGAGGTGGTTGTTGGATTGGCTAGAGGAATGAAATTCTCCCAGATAAATTGGATCGGTTCATGGTACTTTTTCCGAAGAGGGTCCTTCTTGGCAATATAAGAGAGCGTTCTCATATTGGAAAGGCTACTTAGTCCGGTGATTGCGGATATGTAGGGTGATAATTCGGCCTTTATTCTCGCGATAGACGAATTACTGTACACTCTTTTATTGTTATAGTAGTAATAATTAATTGACGTATGAAGGGTTTGTTTTATTTGTTTTACTGTAGCAGTAACTCTAATATGTTGATTGATGATTTGCGTCTGCATATTGTATGCGGTGAAATAGTTTCTTATTTTTTCTAAGGCCTCAATGTTTGGGGCATAGTCAAAATCAAATTGCTCTTTAGTTAAAAAATGCTGATAGTTTGGACTTTGAGGGGAATAAACCTCATTAACCAAGTGTTCTAATTTTTTCTGATTCCTTAATTTTAACCAAACAGTGAACGTTATTTTTTGGTCAGGCGCCATAGGACCTATAAGTTTTGCATGCTTTAATAATGACATATGAGGGGTGGGTATATGCTTCAAAGAAGTTGTTGCGTTTGCATTAACGGATAATATTATACCCATTAACAATGAAGCCAGTGCACTTTGTCTAAAAATCAACATGACCATTCCTTTCTTGTAAATTCCTTAACTAACTCACGTTAATGGACTCGTCCTAGAAAAAAGCGTAAATTTAAAACGTGTATTTGCCAACTATATACAAGACGTTACCATTTTGAGAGTTGCCTGGAATATAGGCTGCCGCGACCGATGCTTTGCCTAAGAACAGGGTAGCCCATGGTACTGCGCCAGGAAACGGCACATTATGGTTAATGTCAACTCTTGAGGTAACTAATACGGAATACCCTATTCCCACTTTAATGTCTTTATTAACAGGGAACATTTTAGAGTAAGCATAACCTATTGCAGGCTCCACATGGCTATGGGAATCAAGAAAGGCAATGGCATAGAGTCCATGCCAATTACCTTTTTCATCAAAGATACTTTTACCCGCTCCGCCGCCCCAGGCCGTTTCATTATAGCGTTGAATCTTAGCACGAGGATAAATGTATCGGTTATGCCAGGCATAACCAGAAATATAGAGGTCGGTGTCCCCTTCTGTCCATACTTGATGTAGACGCTGACAAACCGGCTTAAAAAAAGACAGCCAGTGATTGCATGCTTGTGGCATTTCGGCGGAGCAGGCGTTTAAAGAAAAAAACAGCAATAAACTAGTAATTAAGACCTGAACGCGGTTTGTGTGTTTGCGCTGAAATGCTAGAACCTGCGCATATCGTGATGCAAAACGCTGTGGCATTTCAGTCAAAATAATAGAATTATCAATAGACCTTAATTTTTCCATGCAAATTTTAACCTTTCTTGATTTCTTCTGATTGACATTTAGTGCTAGAGTTAAATTATGAGCTGTGTTGGAATATAACGTCGCAAACCTGTGAGCATACTACCATGGACTTGTTTCGCAAAAAAGATATTGCTGATTCCTTAAATAATGAATCTCATCTCGCTAAATGTCTGACAGTGCTTGATTTAACTTTTTTGGGGGTAGGGGCCATTATTGGTGCTGGTATTTTTATCCTTACGGGTATTGTTGCAGCTACTTATGCAGGACCTGCCGTTATTTTTTCTTATATAGTGGCAGGATTTTCCTGTGCTTTTGCCGCTTTATCTTATGCAGAGCTTGCCGCGAGTATAGGCGGATGTGGTAGTGCTTATGGTTATGCTTACGCTGGTTTTGGTGAGTTACTTGCGTGGATAGTTGGTTGGGATTTGATTCTAGAGTATGCCATTTCTGTTTCTGCAGTATCTGTGGGCTGGAGTAGTTATGCAAATGATTTTCTTGCCTCGATGAAAATACATGTTCCTAAATATTTTTTACATGGGCCATTGGATGGCGGCATAATTAATATATTAGCTTTTTCAATTATTATTGCTTTGACCTCTTTGCTTATCATGGGCGTTAAATCAAGTACTCGTTTTAATAATATTATCGTAATGATAAAGCTTCTCGTTGTTTTTCTATTTATTGCTATAGCAGTAACACAAGTTCATGTAGAGAACTGGGTTCCTTTCATGCCTTTTGGTTGGGCTGGAGTAATGAAAGGAGCTTCGTTAATATTTTTTGCTTATATTGGCTTTGATGCTGTATCTACCGCAGCAGAGGAAGCGATTAATCCTCAACGAGATTTGCCTAGAGGCATCATTTATTCTCTCATCTTATGTACTCTTTTATACATTACGGTTGCAGGATTATTAACGGGCATGGCTTATTATCCTACGCTTAATGTTGCTTCCCCCATCAGCCACTCTCTGTTGACTTTAGGGTATAGAGTCGCAGCAGGTCTCGTTGGTGTTGGTGCTATAGCCGGCTTGACTACAGTAATGTTAGTGATGTTTTACGGTTTAACTCGTGTCTTTTTAGCTATGGCAAGAGATGGCTTGTTACCAAAGATTTTTGCTAAAACTAATGAATTGACTAAGACGCCAGTACGTATTATTTTGCTGTGTGGACTGTTAATGGCCTCTCTTTCTGCCATGGTACCTATCAATGACTTAGCTGAATTAGTTAACATAGGAACCCTCTTTGCTTTTATTATTGTGTGTGGCGGCGTTTTATATTTACGTTATACACATCCAGAAATGTCGCGTCCTTTTAAAACGCCGGGCATGCCTGTTGTCCCTGTTTTAGGAATAATCAGCTGTATTTATTTAATTGCTCATTTACCTTGGGTTACCATGCTACGCTTTGTCATTTGGATGCTTATTGGTTTTATTATTTATTTTGCTTTTAGCCGTAATCACAGCAAGCTGGAAAGTAGACGCAATTAACTGAATGCTTACAAAATAACAGAGCAATAGAGCGGACTACGTTATTTGTTTCAAATACAGTACAGCATCATTCCTGCGGATATCATAGCAGTTGCAGGCATAGTTAATAACCAGGAGAGAAAAATCCTTCTTAAAATGCGCCAATGAGTTCCATCGATCCCACTGAGTAATCCTACTCCAGCAATAGCCCCCGTAACTGTGTGTGTCGTGGATACGGGGATACCGCATTCTGTTGCTGCGAAAATGGTAAGTGCTGCTCCTGTTTCAGCAGCACAACCTTTCATCGTATTCAGTTTGGTTATTTTGACCCCCATGGTATGTACTATACGCCACCCTCCAGCCAGAGTACCTAGAGCTATAACCGCATGGCAAGAAATGACTACCCAAAAGGGAACGTAAAATGGCCCATCAAGCCATGAGGCAGAAAAAAGAAGAACGGCAATAATACCCATGGTTTTTTGAGCATCGTTACCGCCATGAGTTAAACTAAGTAAGGCTGACGAGGTTAATTGAAAACCTTTAAATAATTTATTGAGTTGTTCTTCACTATAGTATTTGAGTAGTTTGCTTAAAAAAAAGGTAAAGCATAAGCCTATAATTAATCCTAAAGAGGGGGATAAAAAAATACCTATAGCGACTTTAGCAAAACCGGATAATTTAAGTGTGGAAAAGCCTCCTTTTGCTATAGCAGCTCCAGCTAGGCCACCAATCAGTGCATGTGATGAGCTTGAAGGTAATCCGTAATACCAGGTAATTAAATTCCAAAATATAGCCCCTATAAGCGCTGCTAAGATGAATTGAGCGTTAACGAGACTGGTATCGATTAATCCATTACCTATAGTTTGAGCGACCATTAAACTAAAAATAAGAAAGGCAATAAAATTAAAAAATGCGGCCCATAACACCGCTTGTCTGGGGGTTAGAACTCCAGTAGTGACAATAGTAGCAATGGAGTTAGCTGCATCATGGAAGCCATTAATGAACTCAAAAATGAATGCTATGAGAATGACAAAAAGGATAAATAAAGTATTGCTGTCCAATCTTAATCTTCCTGATTATATGTAGTAACTACTTCTAGTCATTAGTTTTGAAACAACACTCATCACCTGTTTAATCACGTAAGGAAGTTCTACACCCCCTGCCTTTATCGCTTCGGCCGCATGATGTTCTTCATCATCTTGCATCCTTTCAAGAATGGCTTGGGTTTTTTTGTCTTCAATAGGGATATTTTGCAAATGCTTTTGTAAATGAGCCGTGACTTGTTTTTCTGTTTCGGCTACGAAGCCTAGACTGATTTTATCGCCTGCTAGTCCCGCCAATGCGCCTAAGAGCAGAGAACCACTATACCATAAAGGATTTAGTATACTGGGTTTACTACCTAATTCCGCTAAACGCTCTTCGCACCAGGCTAAATGATCTATTTCTTCTGCTGCAGCTTGTGCCATTTGTTGTTTCACTTGGGTTAGCTGTGCAGTTAATGCTTGCCCTTGGTACAAGGCTTGAGCGCATACCTCTCCTGCATGATTTACTCTCATCAGTCCAGCGATATGCTTCTTATTTGAAGAAGACAGTTCGGTTTCCTTAATCTCTGTCGCCGGAGAGCGGCGTGTTGATATTCTTCTCTGTGGAGGGATTAAGGTACGAAGGGCATTGTCCACTTCGGTAATTAAGGTATCAATAAAGCTTATTGTTCGCATAACAACTCTCTATAAAGAGATTAATAAATCTATGTTAACCGGATTAATGCTGAGTTTGAAGATTAATATGATGTTTAAGTGAAGAAAGATGTAGCCTGATTTGTTTTTTGTTGCTTCCTCCGCAGAGCGGTTTAACATGTACTATAATTTTGATGAAAGGGGAATGTGGAGATAGAGCATGTCTTTGAAGCGCGAAAAGGGGTATTCCGAGCATAATGATACAATTCATCAGCATTATATGGAAATTATTAATGCCCTTCCTGATATTGTCTATTGGGTTGATGTGAACTGTAATCTAATAGGGTGTAACAACAACTTTGTTAATTTATTAGGAATACAGGAGTTGCGCGATTTTAAAGGCACTCCTTATCAGCAAATGGATAAATGTGCTCATTGGCAGGAGACGCGCATTGAAACATTTAGATTGGATGATATGAAGGTAATTTTTTCCGGAGAGGCCCGTACTAATGTTGAAGAGGAACCTATTCTAGATGAACAAGGTAAGACCTTATATTTTAAATCCAACCGCGTCCCCATGTTTGACCAAAATAGAAATGTAATTGGAATGGTTGTTGTGCTAACCGATATCAGCGCTATAAAAAAACTGGAAGAACGCCTAAAACCAGAACCTGAAGAAAGACGGTCGCGTGAAAATTTATTCAAAAATGGACGCTTTCCTACCGTATTAATGATCGAAGATAATTTGATTGCCCAAAATGTTGAAAAAGCGATGTTGACCAGTTTAAATTGTCAAGTCGATATTGCTGATACAGGCGATAAAGCATTGAAGTTGTTTGATCCAGGAAAATATGATTTGGTGTTAATGGATATTGGATTAGAAGACACTTCGGGGTATGTGGTGGCGAAACAATTACGCAGTATGGAAAAAGATACAGAATACCATGTTCCAATAATTGCTTTGACGGGGTATGAAGCCGATGTTGTTAAGTACGACTGCGAGCAATATTTCATGGAGGGGGCTATTACTAAACCGTTAACCAGCGAACAAGCAGAACAGATTATTAAGCATTATGTTTATCATCAGAATGTCTCTGTTGACGGTTTGAAATCGGTGTAAATTATTTTCTTCGCCGATCTGTAAGAACGCAGGTAAGTAATGTAGTTGACAATGTTTCATATCAAAACTATCTTTAAACCCATCTTACTTAAATTCAAGGATTGAACTCATGGATGCTCTTTACTCAACTACAGCCCATACTCATGGTGGACGTAACGGCCATGTAGAAACAACTGATGGCATATTGAAATTAGATTTAGCTATGCCTAAAGAGTTAGGTGGTAAAGGTGGCGGTATCAATCCAGAACAACTGTTTGCCTCAGGGTATGCTGCTTGTTTTGAAAGTGCTATGCGCTATGTTGCCCAAATGCAAAAAATCTCACTAAAAGATGCTTCAATGACCGCTACTGTTTCTTTATATCCCACTCATGAGGGGGGATTTAAATTGGGCGTTGCATTGCATGCCTTCACTGAAGGCTTGAGTCAGGATGATGCCGAAACCTTAGTTGCCAAAGCGCATCAGGTTTGTCCTTATTCTAATGCGATAAGGGGGAATGTTGAGGTTGGGTTAAAGGTTACGGCAAAGTAATAAATAAATCAGATTTAGCTAGGGATCGGTCTACCACGAAGGGTGCCATTTTTAGCTACTTATCTTTGAGCCTAAGGAGATTATGGATCGCGGACCCAACCATGGCTTATCGCTCAATAATTGCCGCTACCCCCATCCCCCCTGCGGTACATACACTGACTAACAATCGTCCCTTACCCTTGTTGGCTAAAATTTTTGCAGCAGCACCGACAATACGTCCTCCGGTTGCGGCAAAGGGATGTCCAAGGGCGAGACTTCCTCCTTTGACGTTCATTTTTTGTGGGTCAATGCTGCCTAAGGGCTGTTCTCTGCCTAGAATTTTTTGACAATAGTCAGCGGACTCCCAGGCTTTTAAAGTACACAACACCTGGCCAGCAAAGGCTTCGTGAATTTCATAATAATCAAAATCTTGTAGGCTTAGTTTATTTCGTGCTAATAAGCGATTTACTGCAATAGTAGGGGCCATTAATAGGCCTGCGCCATGAACAAAATCTACTGCTGCGACCTCGCAATCAACAAAGTAGGCGAGGACATCCAAATGGTGCGCTTTAGCCCATTCAGGAGAACCTAAAAGCACTAATGAAGCTCCATCCGTTAGCGGCGTGGAGTTTCCCGCGGTTAAACTGCCTTTATCTGAACGATCAAAAACGGTTTTTAATCCAGATAATTTTTCTAAGGTGGTGTCTTTACGAGTAATACCATCACGTTTTAAACCCTCAATAGGAGCAATTAAATCATCGTAAAATCCTTCATCATATGCCAAAGCTGCGTTTTGATGAGAGCGTAGGGCCAGTTCATCTTGCTCCGATCGACTAATTTGCCACTCTTTGACCATGAGTTCACAATGTTCTCCCATTGATAATTTAGTGCGCGGTTCACGTACTTCGGGTACTAGTGGTTTTAACATACTGAAACGAAATTTTTTTAGTACAGCAAGGCGCTCTTTAAATCCTTTTGCTTGTTTATATTGAATTAAAAAATGGGTCAGGGTTCTTTGGCCAATTAAGGGGATGTCCGAATTGGTATCTGTTCCTCCACCTATGCCTACAGCAATTTGGTCGCTGGCAATTTTTAAGGCAATCAGATTGATGGCGTCTAGTCCCGTGCCACAGGCTCGTTGAATAGTTAATCCAGGAGTGTCGGGCGATAAAGTGCTGCCCAATATAACTTCGCGAGCAAGGTTGTAATCAAAGGGGTGATTCATTACCGCGCCGGCAATCAAATCACCTAATAATTGACCCTGGATATGTGTTTTATCGATCAGATCCGCTAAAGCAACTCCCAATAAATCTTGATTGGATTTTCCCAAATAGTGAATTTGTGATTTAACAAAAGGGGTCCGTGAACTACCAAGAACTGCTACTTTTTTGCCGAAACTCATGGCAACTCCTTTATTTTATCTTTCTTATTTAAGAATATACTAAAAAGAAAAATCAGCTATACTCATTTTTAGTAGAATTAATTAATGTATTTTGGATCTTTGCACAGGACAAAAAATAAAAAAGCAGTATTTTACCCGACCTTGTGTCTTGTCCGAAGGATCTAGTACTGATGTGGATTTTCTAGATTCCGCAGACAAGCCGCGGAACCTGGGCTGGGTGCATTCGATTTTTGTCCTGTGCAGAGATTTTGGATCTCGAACTCAGGTTAATTAACACGCTCATTCGCAATAAGGATATTCAATGTATACACTCTATTCATTTGGTACACCTAATGGCATTAAACCGACAGTCATGTTGGAAGAACTAAAACAACCCTATACCGTTCAAATGATTGATATTTCTAATGGTGAACAATTTGAACCCGAATTTTTGAAGATTTCGCCTAATAACAAAATACCGGCTTTGCATGATCAATCAAATGATTTGTATTTATTTGAAAGTGTGGCAATTTTACAGTATTTAGCAGAGAAACATGGGCAATTTCTACCTCAGTCGCTCAAAGATAAATACAAAGTAGTACAGTGGTGTTATTTTCAGGCGGCTCATATAGGGCCAATGTTTGGGCAGTTCGGTCATTTCCATCGCTACGCCCCAGAGCCAATTCCCTATGCAATGCATCGCTATGCTGATGAGTGTGTTCGTTTAATGGGCGTAATGGAGCGTCAATTAAGCCAGCATCCTTACATCAGTGGCTCTGAGTATACAATTGCTGATATGGCTATATGGCCATGGCTTTATTGCTATCAATTTATTTATGAGACGCCTATTGATACAGTACAATTCCCTCATCTAATGGAGTGGTATCAACACATCAATCAAAGGCAAGCAATTAAAGCTGCCTTAGCGATTTATGGTAAAATTTGATTTGCTTTATTTTAAGGAATAGAAAAAGATACAGCGAGTTAGCGGCGAAATCAGGTATCCAATTGATTTTAAATAATTTATTGGCTCTGGCTTTTATCGGCAACTCGAAAGTGACCAAAGTCGACTACTGTTCTATTAGCGATAAGGTGCCTGTTTTTTGCTTATTTCTTAATTAGATCCTAAGATTAATGGTACATAATTATATTTATTATTTATGTAACTAATCTATGTTAGATAAAAAAGGGCACATTAAGAAACTGGTATCTTTGTCCGCGAGAAGAACTAAAAATAAAGGTATAAGTACCTATCAATTCGAACGTGAATTACTTAATCGTTTAATCGCTTATGTTCACGCGTCTAATTCTGTGCATTCATTTAGCTTAAACACCTTAGATCTTATTAGCGAACACCCCGCTTTTAGCAATAAAGTAATGAGCTTTTGGCGATGTGATGCCAATTCGCTTCATGTTATTGCGCCACATGATCTACCTCTTGATATGCGACAGGGATTGTATGACCGAGCAAAAGAAGAAAAAAAATGGCAACCATTAGATATCAGCTACCACTATCTTCAGCTCAACCCTCTATTCGATATTAACAGCCGGGTCGATATCAGTTTGGAAAAAGAGAATAATACTTTATTTTATTTTAGTTTTTGGAGCAGCTTTTCTGAAAAGGAGCTCGCCTCTTTGATTCCCTTTTGTAACGATTTTTTTGGAATTTTTAATTTGTGCTTGGTGAATTTATTAAATAAAAAACACACCAAATTATTAAAGACCATTCTTGAAAAGGCTATAGACTCTATAGAAATTACAAATGAAGAAGCCGTGATTCAATACGTTAATCCTGCTTTTGAAAAAATTACGCCGTTTCAACAGTGAAGTGCAACAGTGGAACTAGGACTTAGTCCGGCAAAGAAGACCTCAAAGGGTGTTCTATAT
>DAIAOV010000101.1 GCA_027437055.1 Legionella sp.
ATATAGAACACCCTTTGAGGTCTTCTTTGCCGGACTAAGTCCTAGTTCCACTGTTGCACTTCACTGTTGAAACGGCGGAATATATATCTTGCAAAATTTTTTCTTTTTTGAAAATGTTTTTGGCATATAGTTCTATAATCCCATACGTGTTACCAGAAAAATAAATGGGTAAAATCAATACAGTCTTTAAATTGAATTTGACAAATTTCTGCAAGTAGGAATAATTGCGATATTCATCTAGATTAATTAACCAAATTGGGGCATTCTGCTCCCAGACCCAACCTAATATGTCAACACCACGTTTAACCGTTTGATTTGCATTTTTTTCAATAACTGGGTCAATGATAATTTCGTCTTGCGCCCATGAATAGACGTGATTTAAGGTATTTTTATCAGAATCTAAAATCCATAGTTGACCTAAGTCCCATTTAAAAAAATGGCAAATATCACTTAAAGCACCCTTCAAACTTGATTTTAATTCTTTGTTTTTAATAAAAATTTCTCGAAAATTATTTTGAATCGTGATATTGTTTTGCGTCCATAAAATTTCAGTGATATCACTAGCAATACCCATTTGACCAACGACATTTCCTTTTTTATCTCTTATTTGGAATCCTTGATCTAAGATGGTTCTAATTGTGCCATCTGGTCTCATAATGTCATATTGACATTTTACGCATTCATTTTTTTGTTCTTTGAGGACTATAAAATCATCTTGTACCCGTTGTCTATCTTTTGGAACAATTGCGTCCGTCCAGTCTTTTGGATTTTGATATAATGACTCACAGGATCTCCCCCAAATAGTTTCATACTGTGGGCTGACATAAATTATTTTTCTTATCCGTGGAGAAGCTATCCAAAATACGGCGTCGAGATTTGTTATTAATTCGCGGAAAAACAGTTCGGGTAACTGTAAATTTTTCATTATTTTTGACTTTATTGTGGTCATGATTTTTATGCTTGTGGTAGTTTGTTAATCAGTAACCAATAGATACCTAAATCACGAGCACTGGTGATAAATTTTTCAAAATCCAATGGTTTTAGAACATAACTATTAACCCCTAATTTATAGCTTTCTATCATATCTTTATCGTCTCGAGAGGAGGTGAGTACTACCACAGGAATATTCTTGGTTTCTTCTGTTAACTTGAGTCGTTTTAACACTTCTAACCCATCAACTTTGGGCAATCTTAAGTCAAGAATAATCAAGGTTGATTTGAAGTTATGGTCACTTTTTCCGGGTTCAGAAAAAAAATAATTGATTGCTTCTTCTCCATCTTTAAGATGCACAATTTTATTATCAATATTCCCTTTCCTGAATGAGCGGATCGTTAATTCAGCATCAGCAGGATTATCCTCTACCAAAACAATTTTTATGCCATCCATCATCTACTCCTTAGGTAATGAAAAAAAGAACGTTGCCCCTTCACCAATGTTACCTTTTGCCCAAACTTTACCGCCAAGACGATTGATAATTCTCTTTACATTCGCTAGTCCTAATCCTGTGCCTTCAAATTCCTGACCATGTAGTCGCTGAAACACACCAAATAATTTATCGATATATTTCATATCAAAACCAATGCCATTATCTTTAACAAAGTAAGTCACTTGTGTGCCTTCGTCTGTAGAGCCTACTTCGATATTTGCCTGTTTTTTTGTTTGTGTAAATTTGATGGCATTGGAAAGTAGATTTATCCATACCTGTTTGATTAAATCATTATCTGCTTTTATATTGACAACATCAGTCACTTTAAAAGTAATATTTCGGTCAGGGACGTTATCTTTTAATTCTTTATAGACGGTATTGGCGAGAAAACTCATATCGATGATTTCTTTATGAAGAGGTGCGCGACTTACATGAGAAAAAGTTAATAGGTCTTCAATAAGTTTGATCATTTTATGGGCGTTGGCAGTAATGATAGATACAACTCTTTGTCCCTCTTGATCAAGTTTATCTGAGTAATCTTCGGTCAAAACTTTGCTATACCCTTGCATTGCTCTTAAAGGTGCTTTTAAATCATGGGCAACAGAATAAGTAAAAGAATCTAATTCCTGATTAATCATTTCTAATTTTTCTGAGGTTACCTTAATGCGGGTATAATCTCGTGCAGCAGCTAACACACCAAGTTCTTTACCGTTTTCATCTTTATATACTGAGGCATTATAGAGAACATGTGTTAATTTTCCGTCTTTATGGCGAATCGTTAATTCATAATCGCTGATAAATCCTTTTTTAAAAACTTCATTGTAACTTGCTTTGATTTTTTCCGGTTCGGTAAAAAAGTGAGAAAGGTCGCTGCCAATTAATGAATCACGTGTTAATCCAGTCATGTTAATTGCAGCATTATTGACATCAGTAATTTTTCCTTCAGTATTGATTACAAAAAGTGGATCGAGTGAGGCTTCAATTAACGAGCGTGCATATTGTGAGGCTTTTTTGATTTCTGTAATATCACGTACAGAAGCAAATACACCTTCGATTTTCCCCTTAGCATTACGGAATACCGTACCATTATAAAGCACATCAATGACCTTCCCGGAAGCATTACGTACGGCTAAGGGAAAATCGCGTACTAAGCCTTCTTTCAATACCAATCTATATCCTTCACGGGCCTTCCATGTTTCAGTAAAATAGCTTGAAAACTCTGAACCAATTAACCATTCGCGTGTTACTCCAGTAAGAGTTTCTGTTGAGCGATTCACATCAGTTATTTTACCTTCGGGGCTAATAATGATCATAGGATCCAAACTTGCTTCAATCAGCGATCGGGAATAAGCAGATGCTGCATGAAGTTCCTGTTCTACTCTCTTACGTTGAGTAATATCTCTTGCTGCTGAAAATACGCCTAATGGTTTACCTCTGATATCACGATAAACTGTGGCGTTATACAAAACATCAGTAATAGAACCCGAATCATGACGAATTGCCAGAGGATAATCGCGCACAAATCCTTCTTTGAACGCTTGTTTATATCCCTCACGTGCCTCATTTGGTTCGGTAAAATAATTGGAGAAATCACTACCGATAAGTTTTTCACGGGGTACACCAGTGACTTGGATCGTCGCTTCATTAACATCAGTGATTTTTCCTTCCTCACTGATCATAACTAAGGGATCTAACGACGCTTCAATTAAAGACTGGGCATAAAGTGAGGCTTGTTTTTGTTGCGTGATATCACGAGCTTGGGCAAATACACCGAGAACATTACCTTTATCATCTTTGTAAAGTGATGCATTATAAAGCACATCGGTGAGTCTGCCCTCTTTATTGCGAATTGTTAATGGATAATTAGTAATAAAACCTTTTTCGAAAACTTCTTTGTATGCTGCGTTAGCATTATCTGGCTCGGTAAAATAGTTAGAAAAATCAGTGCCGATGAGTTGATCTCTGTTAATTCCAGTAATAAATGTTGTTGCCTCATTAACGTCTGTAATTTTACCTTCAGGGCTAATCGTCACTAAGGGGTCAAGGGAAGCCTCAATTAAAGAGCGAGCGTATTGAGTTGCTGCTTTTTGCGAAGTAATATCACGGGCTGCTACAAATACACCTCGTACGTTACCTTGTTCATCTCTATAAACTGATGCATTACATAGCACATCTATAGTTTTTCCCAGTTCATGCAAAATTGCTAATGGGAAATTAGTAACCGAACCTTTTGAATAAACGGATTTATATAATTCAAGTGCATGCTCTGGCTCGGTAAAATACCTTGAAAAATCGCTATCAATTAATTGTTCTCGTCTGACGCCTGTCGTTTGAATAGTAGCTTCATTAACATCTGTAATTTTTCCTTCTGGACTAATTGTAATGAAAGGATCCAAGGAGGCTTCAATTAAGGTTCGTGCATAGCGTGACAGACGCTCTTGTCCAGTAAATGGGCGTGAAATAATTGACATACCAATTATTCCTCCTTTTTTATCTTTGATAGGGGAGGCACGAATGACTACGTCAATGATTTCACCATCTTTCTTTTTTCTTTGTGTTAAGTAAGGTTTAATAGGTTTGCCATGTTTGATTTTAGTAATCAAAATAGTTAATTCATCGGTTCTTTCTTCTGGATAAATAGTTAATATGGATTTGTCTAAAATTTCTTGTTCTGAATATCCATATAATTCTTCCGTTCCTTTATTCCAAAACAGCACATGGCCATCTAGAGACAAACCCTCAATAGCATCATTTGAGGACAACACTATAGAGGCAATGTAAGTGGTATTTCTTCCTTGCATAAATACCCTATTCGGTTGAGCTGGAATTGATATATTTATAGCTCAAAAAATTTAAAATTTCTATTTTTCTATTGATTTCTAATGGATTTATAGATGCGTTTATTCATCCTTATTTGTTTGTGATATAAAATTTTTAATGATCAATGCATCGTGATGCATTGATCGGTTATGTGAGAATCGTCCTCTGATGTACATAGCCCAATGGCTAGGAGCTTCTGCTCTTAAGTGGCGAAAGCTTTGTTAATAGATAATGCTATAGCTTGCACTGTGACATACTGAGTCGATGTACCATTTAGGGTACCTAATTTGGTATACCCGTTAGCTAAAGTTCCTGAGAATGGAGTAAAATAATTGGTAACATTATGTGGTGTTAATGCATAAGTATAATTAATGTCTAAGAACCATGACGGATCAATAAAATACGTGACACCAATTTGAGCAACTCCACCCCACATCCATTTGGAGCTTGAAAAATTAATAGGTGTGCCAGAGACATCTACATGTGTGTCATTAATATCTGCAAAGCCACTGACATTATTCATATTAGTTTGTGTATCAAATACCGACGGACCAACACCGAAATAGACCTGACTGTTTTTAAATGAGTGTCCAATAAAAGGAATTAAATCTAATTCATGATTCACTTGAGTTTGCACGGATGCAATAGTGGCGCGACCTGTAAAACCAACTCCCTGGGCAGTTACCGCCGTAAGAGTGCCGAGCTGGGGAGCAACGATATCTGACTCAGTTATCATTATCGATACGTATTTATAAGAAAATTTAGTTCCCCAGAGCCAATCTCCGCCTGAAAAATGTTTTAAATATCCTAATTGTGCCTCAGGAGCAAAAGTGGTTCGAGTATTGTGAAAAGGAGTAGCTGGACCATTAGCGGTACCATATGCGACCAGTGTCGCGCCATTGTAAATATTTGTAGTCCCAATGAGTGGATCGAGATATTGCTCCAGTTTCACTGAATTATAACTTCCCCCCAGCCCAACAAAAAACATCGAGGGAGGTAATTCAGGTTGGGGAGCAGATCCCATTTCACCTGCAAAAGTTAAGCCTGAGCACATTAATAAATGCAATGAAAGCAGCTTGGTTTTGATCATGTGTCACATCCTGTAAAATAAAGAATCAATCTCGTTGAATTGAATGCAAGATTATTGTTATTGCATCTCTTTCGAAACACTTTGTCGTAGGGACTTGAAAGAGAGCATGTTTCGCGAGTGATACTACTATAAGAATGAGTATTTTAAAATTATTTTTTAAATCAACGGGCTATAGCTTCTCTGATTTACAAATATCATTAATGAAATGAATGCCCGTCGCACGTTCTGATCATATGTTTGCATTGAGTCATCTTATGTTGCAACTGTTTCATGAACAAATGGGAACGATTGGGAGAGCAACAGCTGACAATCCAAAAAAGCGTAAAACCACGCAAGCAAATGAAGAGGGGGAGAGTAGAGCTCAAAAAAGAAATCGATATCCGGCGTAATTATTCCGAACCGTGAGGGAGCGGGTACTGTACAAATCTGAAACATAGCGATGTTATTTCTTCTTAATAATTAGTTAAGGAAAAATAACTATACTTGTACATATTTTATTATATATTGAGTGTTTCTATGACTAGTTTTAAAGAATGGTGTGCTGAAAAATACGGCATCAGTGAAATCGTTGAAGGGAAAATTAGAGACTGTACATTTGTTCCAACCAATTTCCCTCCCTCTTTCGGGACTCCTAAAACGCTTACTCCGCAAGATGGGAGTATTTATAAACATATTAGAAAGAAATTGTTAGGGTTTCAGCCCCCTATAAACATTCCGAAAGGTACGCCAATACCAGGTTTTATAATTGACAGTCGGCAGGCTCATAGTATTTCACATTATCCTAATACTTTTGAATATAGGGAACCAGCACCTATTTATTTCATGATGAAACCTCACGAAAAAGCAAAGCTTAATCACTTTACTCAGCAAGAAGGGTTTATTCCCCGGGAAAGCTTTAATCCATTAACAGGACAAAATGGTTTCCTAATGTATCCTCGTCATTTAGATCGTTTGTATTCTGAATACACTGCTGAAATGAAAAGTAAACAAAAAAAAGAACCGTTGACTTTAGAAGAGTTAGACGCTTGGGAAAAAGATGTTACTTCATTAATCGATATTCTCAAACAAAATAAACAATTAAAGAGCTATCTCAGTAAGTCTCATCATTTGGCGAAAGATTATTCTAATGATGAGACTGTTGATAATGAAATATTTCAGGCTTGCTCTGGATACTCATTGTCACTACAAATTTATGCACAACAGAATAGAGAGCTTTTATCTAAAGAAGAATATAATGCCCTGCAACATGCCATTGATATTTTAGGGCGAGGAGTAGAGCAAGGTTTAAAAACAGATGCTAACTTTATACATTACCTTGATTCCAATCTTGGACGCCGTACTGTTGGCCATCAACCTCCTGATGAGTGGATCGCTAATTCCTATTATAATCCAATACGCAATAGATCAATTGGAGCAACATTAGAAAAAACGATTCAGGAAAATATTGATAGTTTGCTTTATGGAAATCCTCATGTAGTTTGGGGCAGAAATAAAAAACCTTATAAAATGAGAAGGTTTTTACCTGATGCCCACATGCAATCCGAAACTAATGAAATCACGCTCCAAGGCGGTAGGATGATCAATCATTCTGCTATGTTACGGATTATTAAAGTTGGGGTAGATAGAAATGGAAGACGCAGTGATGACCCTGCTAAAATTCATCACTTTGACTATTATCATGTCCAAACTAATTTAGGTGCTGAGTGTAATGAAGCCGAATGGCAATATAATACTTGTCTTGGCACATATGTGACCAAACTTGGACCTACAACACTGCAACACGACCAAATTGTTCCTTTGTCTTTAGATCCTTATTCTAATCCTGTGGCTTATCAGCAATGCATGGAAAATACCCTACGGGAATTGATTAAGACCGAACGCCATATGACTTTTTACAGAAAGCCACAAGTAGGTCCGAATGGAGAGGGCTCTTCTCCACCCGGAAGTCCTGAAGCAATAGAATGGACAAGATTAAATAATCGTCTTTCTTTATTAAAAGGAACGCCTGTTTTTGTACCTGTCCCTTATACTTCTATTGGGTTAGATGGTGCGCCTGTTGATAGCGTCATTAAAAATAAAAGAAATTATATCCAGGAGGGAGGAAGTTGTTGTATTTTTTCCATAAAACAACTTGTCGCAAGTATACTAGGAAATAATGATACATCTCGTCATAGTCACTTTTTACAACAAAATGATGGTAAGAAACATATTGAGATTCTTGAACAACTAAAAAGAGAAATAAATAGCAGGAAATCTAATCTGCAACATTTTAATGCTTTAGAACAACATGATGATTTTATAAATCATGATAGCTCTGAGGCCGAACATACTTCAGGAAAAGAACCGATTATGCCTACAAAATTATCTTATAATGATTATTATTCACAACAAATGCAATTTATTGATCGTTTCATTAGAAATGATAAGAGCCATCCTAGCGATGCAGCGCGTTTGCAACGCATTGCACAATTAGAAAAACAACAACGTATCTTTTTTATGGATGAGTTTCTTAATATTGAACCAGGAAAAGAACTTGAAACGACTCGAATTGGCTATAAACCCCTTGACTCTGCAAACTACTCACCACAACAACTTGCTTTAGCGCCTGATGCTGCTGTAATCAAGCAAGAGAATCGACGTTTATCTCGTTATAGATTAGTGTATGGACCTGTTGATTTTTATTTAGGCAGTCAGTTAGATAAACCAATAGAGATCCCTGTAATCACTGCTTGCGCCCCTAATATGATGGGAACGTCACAAGTTGATTTAAACGATTTCTCAACAGGTGGGGAAAGTAATAGACAATTAAAAGTCAAGGAATATGAACGAGAATGCAAAAAACTTGCTGATTTCATTGTATCTCAAGCAAAACAATCAGGCCAAGAACGATTAATTATGCCGGCTTTTGGCGTAGGGGTCTATATTCAAAAACTCGACCATCCTTCTAAAGAGTTAGCAAGAAAAGCAATGTATCAGGCTTTTGCAGATGCTGCTATAAAACATCAAATGCCTATAGATTGGATCGTATGGAAAGGCGACAAAGATCCAGATGGAGTAGTACAAAAACTTAGAACCTATGCTCCTGGTAATCAGTTGATGAGGCCCGTTATTCATGATGATATGTTATTGCACGCACAAGAATGCAAGGAACAAAAAAAAGAAAAAGTAGTTTTATTAAATCCAGGAAGCGATCGTACAGTTGGTGGGGCGTATACTCATAGAAATCCTAAAACACTTGAAGAGCAAATAGCCCAACAATCTGACTTAGTTCTTCTCCATACTGAATTGAATAAACCTATGGTAAATAGTTTTTATACCGAATTTAAACAACGAAAAATAGGCCACAATGCTTCTTCCTCTATCCAACACACAACCCAGTTTGATTTTTCAGCATTAGCAAAACAAATTAATGGTTATTTAAACATAACCGATACTACTTGGATATCAAAAGACAAGGATAATTACAAAATTTCTTTTAAAGATATTCATGCCGCTCAAAAATTTAGTAGGATTTTAGCAGCTAATAACATTTTGAGCAGGAATGGAACCCCCAAAACGGTACAAGCACATAATGGGTATCATGTTATCTACCTAACTGAACATCAATTAAAAGAAATACCTTCTTTAGATGTCACAAAAAAATTAGAGAAACAAGAGGAAACTCTTACGACGCCGCCAGAATTCAAAGCTGCAGCTAAGTACATTCATCAACAATTAGGTATTAAGGAAGCTCCATTTATCAGTCAAAAGAATGAGAATTATAAAATATCCTTTAAAACTGCTGAAGCAGCTTCCTCTTTCCGAGATTGTTTAACATCGAATGGAATTATGGGAGGAAAAGGAGCTCCAAAAACTGTTCAAACGGAGAGTAATGAAAATCATACTTACCATGTGATTTATTTAACGCCACAGCAATGGCAACAAATAACCACCCTCAAAAAACAAGTGAATAAAGAACAAGAAGATACAACTCAGGATGTAGTTTCAGATACAATTCGAGAGAAGGCGAAACAAGAACGGCTCGATAAATCTCTTAAACAAATTAACACGATTCTAAATCAACTAGAGTCAAAGATTGGAGGTGTTAACCAGCATCAATTCGTGCACGCTTATGACGTGGCTGGGATTCTTCTGAATGCATTAAAACAAGCACGTGAGAACTATAAAATAGCCACTTTAACAGCGCCGAGTATGATAGAGGAACTAAGAATTAGAGACGAGTTTAAGCAGGCATGCAAAACAGCAATCGATCAAGCTCAACCAGTATTAGCAAGAGATTTAGGTTGGGGGGACTATCTTTCAAACCTATTTAAAATGTTGGCTAATGCGGTTATTTGGACTGTTACCTTCGGACAGGTTAATTCATTCTTCACACTGGAAAAATCAACATCTTCTGTTGCGGTTGAAGAAGCGGATCAAGAGTTAATGTCAACAAAAATAGGGAAGTAGTGCTTCTTTTCCGCTTGCTCACGCGCGCGGATCGGATAGAGGTGTAGGTTTGGTTAGCGTAGCGTAACCCAACAATTATTCGATATTTTGTTGGGCTTCGTTATCGCTTAGCGCCAACCTACCTGTTACCTCAAATCCCAAGTTGACACCATTAACTGGGTAGTTACGTTCAGCCTACTCCCCACATTTAAGGATTAAAAACTTCTTTAGGTGCAATTGCCTCAAGATTCACAGGATTATAATTGTTCAATGAGGGTTCTTGAGATGCTGTAAAAGGATTTCCGCCAAGTACTCTAATGCGGTTAGTTAATTGGTACAGTTGTTGTAATTGTTTGTCTGTAGGTTGCGACGACTCGGGTATAAAGCTAATGCTCCGATTAGGATTTCGCAGATCCATTAATGCCTCAAATGCCACTTTAATTTTACCTTGATTAATGAATCCAGCCACGACAATCGCTTTGTTTTGCAAATTTTGATAATGATTGATAACAATGTCATTACGCTTAAAAGAGAAGAGGATGAAAAACCGTTCATCGATAGTTTTCTTTAATTGAGAGGTCATGTTAATAATTGCTGTGCGGAAATTACAACGTACATTTTGAGGAAAAGCACTTGCTTCAACAAGTAAGTCACGTAATGTATCGCTGGGAAAATAGATATTCTTATAAGTAAACGCTTTTAAACAGTCCGGAGGGAGCATTTTCTCGGAATAATAGCTTTTGAAATACTCTGGAGCAACAGAGTCGTCCACGAACAACCATTGTACCGTTGGATAAGTAAAATAATTTTCTATGGCAAAAAAAGGTCGTGTTGGATACCAGAAGCCACCATGAAATCCCCATTTGTGCCATCGGCTGAACTGATTATGGTAATGGCTATTTTTCCAATACTGCTCATAATTAGTGAATCTTTGTCTGTTATCACTCTCAAATTGTTTTTGATAGTGATATTTAAACTGATCAATTTGACTCATCCACTGTCTAGAATCTACCTTATTGAGTACTTCCCGATTCCATAAAACTGCACTGCGTATATTGCTTTGGGTGATAGGAACGTTGAGATGACTGGGGCGGTTTTTTAACATAGCAAAAATGTCAGTTGGTCGCCTGTTAGAAATGATATCCTTTATTCGGGGAACTGAGGACACTGAAACATCAGTAATGGTCTTAAGCGAGTTCAAATGAGGAATAGAAGGTATTTTGCTAACCATACTATCATAAGGTTCTATTTGCGACTGGAGTACAGGTTC
>DAIAOV010000102.1 GCA_027437055.1 Legionella sp.
GGTTATAATCTTTGGCAATTAATTCAGAATGGTCCCCAAGATAAGCTTAATCAAACAGAACATACGCAAGTCGCTATGTTAACAGCTGATGTAGCAATTTATAAGTTATTAATACAACAAGGCTTATCACAACCTTTAATTATGGCTGGCCATAGTCTAGGTGAGTATGCCGCTTTAGTGTGTGCTGACGCCCTATCTTTAACAGATGCTGTACGCTTAGTTGCTAAGCGTGGACAACTGATGCAACAGGCTATTCCATTCGGGCTTAGTGCAATGGCTGCTATTGTTGGTCTAACAGATGAGCAAGTTGATGATCTTTGCAAGCAAGTTAGTCGAGCGGATGAGCGGGTTTCTCCTGCAAATTATAATGCTATTGGCCAAGTAGTTGTCGCGGGTCATACTCCAGCAGTGGAGCGTCTGGTTACATTAGCTGACGAAAAAGGAGCAAGACTGGCGAAAATAATACCAGTAAGTGTTCCTTGTCATTGCCCTTTATTGTCAGATGCAGCAGAGTTATTTGCTGAGAGCCTTGCTCAAATCGAATTCAAAAGTCCATCTATTGATGTTATTAGCAATGTTGATTTAAGTATTTATCACTCTGCTCAACATATTAGAGGTAAGCTCAAAGAGCAATTATATAGCCCCGTACGTTGGGTTGAAACCATACAGTTATTCAAAAATCAAGGAATACAACTTATTATTGAATGTGGTCCGGGTAAGGTACTCAATGGCCTTATAAAAAGAATAGATAGAAGTTTAAATGCTATTAGTGTTTATGACACAATTAGTCTGGATCAGGTTTTAGAGCAGTTACATACTCCAGCTTAAGAGGAGCTTTAATGATAAATTTAGAAGGTAAGATTGCATTAGTCACAGGAGCAAGTCGTGGGATAGGACAAGCTATCGCGCTTGAAATGGCTAGAGCAGGTGCTTTTGTCTATGGAACAGCAACAACAAGTCAAGGTTCTGATCTAATTGATTCTTCTTTTAAGAATGAGAAATTAGCTGGAAAAGGTATTGTGCTTGATGTTACTAATACGGGGCAAGTGGACAACTTAATGTCTTTTTTTTCTGAAAATGATCAAAGCCCATCGATACTTGTTAATAATGCAGGCATTACATCGGATAATTTGTTATTACGTATGGATGATGATGAGTGGTATAAAGTCATCGAAACTAATTTAAATTCTATATATAGAATGTCAAAAGCGTGTTTAAAGCCTATGTTTAAAGCGCGTTGGGGACGAATTATTTCTATAGGTTCTGTAGTTGGCGCGAGTGGTAATTCAGGTCAGGTCAACTATACTGCGGCAAAGGCTGGAGTTGTTGGTTTTACTAAGTCTTTGGCTCAGGAAATAGGTAGCAGGGGCATTACCGTTAATGTCGTCGCTCCTGGGTTTATTGATACCGATATGACTACAGCATTACCCGATATAGTGAAAACGGAAATGCTAAAAAGGATCCCTTTACGTAAACTTGGGAAGGCTGAAGATGTGGCTGCCGCAGTAGTTTTTTTAGCATCAGATAGTGCTAAATATATTACAGGTGAAACAATTCATGTCAATGGCGGCATGTATATGAATTAAATGCACTTGCGTTATCTGTATAATTGAATAAACTAGCCGTCAGTATTTTAAAAATTATTTCTATCAACCGAAGAGGAAAATTAAGTTATGAGTACAGTTGAAGATCGTGTTCGCAAAATTGTTGTTGAACAACTAGGCGTTAAGGAAGAGGAATTAAAAAATGATGCGTCATTTGTTGACGACTTGGGAGCTGATTCTCTTGATACTGTAGAATTAGTAATGGCTCTTGAAGAGGAGTTTGAAACAGAAATTCCTGATGAAAAAGCAGAAAAAATAACAACGATTCAAGAAGCTATTGATTATATTGAATCAAATATGAATAAAGAAGAAGCCTAATTTTTTCGAGGAGCTTTGATTGAACAAACGGCGCGTAGTAGTTACCGGCATGGGGATGCTTACTCCAGTCGGTCTTAATGTAGATGAAACTTGGCAAAATATACTGGCTGGTGTGAGTGGTGTAGGACCGGTAGGAGATTTTGATACTAGTGAATACAGTACTAAGATTTGGGCCAAGGTCAAGAATTTTAACATTGAGAATTATGTGCCTATCAAAGATGCTCGAAAAATGGATGTATTTACTCAGTATGGTATTGCGGCCGCGGAAGAGGCGATGCTTGATTCAGGTTTAATAATGAATGAGGCCTTGTCTCGTCGTGCCGGTGTTGCAGTTGGTGCCGGTATAGGTGGTATTCAAACTATTACTAACAACCAGGATAAACTGGTTGCAGGGGGCCCACGCAAGGTTTCTCCTTTTTTTATCCCAGCAGGCATAATTAATATGGTTGCTGGACAAATTTCTATTAAGCATAATCTTAAAGGACCTAATATTTCCATCGTGACCGCATGTACTACTGGTACTCATAATATTGGGATTGCCGGTCGTATGATAGCCTATGGTGATGCCGATGTTATGGTTTGTGGTGGTGCAGAAATGACTACAACACCTTTATGCTTAGCTGGTTTTTCCGCCGTACGTTCTCTTTCTAAACGTAATGATGAGCCTCAAAAAGCATCAAGACCATGGGATAAAGACAGAGACGGATTTGTTATGGGCGAGGGTGCTGGCGTTCTAGTTTTGGAAGAATACGAGCATGCAAAAGCACGCGGAGCTAAAATTTATGCAGAATTGATAGGTTTTGGTATGTCCGGAGATGCTTATCATATCACTGCGCCTGATGAGGATGCTGATGGTGCTGCTCGTGCTATGGAGGCAGCAATACATGATGCAGGAATCGCTCCTAACCTAGTAGATTATATTAATGCACATGGTACTTCAACAGAGCTTAATGATCTCAATGAAACCAAAGCAATCAAGCGTGTTTTTCAAGAGCATGCTTATGATTTAGTTGTCAGTTCTACGAAATCTATGACGGGGCACTTATTAGGGGCTGCAGGTGCTGTAGAAGCAATTTTCAGTGTTTTAGCGATAAGAGATCAAATTGCCCCTCCTACAATTAACCTAGATAACCCTGATGAAGGTTGTGATTTAAATTATGTAGCGCATACAGCCCAAAAAAGAACTATTAATTATGTTTTAAGTAATTCATTAGGCTTTGGTGGAACTAACGGTAGTTTGCTATTTAAACGGATTTAAATCGAATTTTTGAGACATAAATGAGACATAAAAAAACGATTATTTGTATTCTTATAGCGTTTTTTATGTCTTTTTTTATTTTAGCTTGGAATATTTATCATATAGCTGTATCGCCTCTCATATCCAAAGAAAGCGCTCCAGTGATTATTAATGTTGATACATCAACATCAGCATCTAAATTTACTCAACTTTTAAAAGATCAGCATTTAATCGATTCACCCATTTTTTTTAAACTGATGATTCGCTTTACTGGGGTGGCACACCAATTAAAGGCAGGAGTATATCGAATTAATCCTGGTGAAACAGCCATGCAACTACTTCATCGGGTGGCTGCTGGTGAAGTCTTAACTCAAAAATTTGTTGTCATTGAGGGGACTACTCAAAAGAAAATATCTGAAGACCTGATGAAAGCAAGTTATTTGAAATACTCTCCTGATGATTGGTTGACGATTCAAGGAAAACACCCTAATGCTGAAGGGCTATTGTTAGCAGATACCTATCAATATAATGGTGGAAGTGGAAGTAAGGTTCTTCTGGAGCATGCTCATCGTAATTTAATCAGCTATTTAGATAGCGCATGGGCTAATAGAGCCTCAAATCTTCCTTATCAAACTCCATATGAATTATTAATTGCTGCTTCAATAATTGAAAAAGAAACAGCCGTGCCTCAAGAGAGAAAGCTAATTTCCGGAGTAATGGTTAACAGATTAAAGAAAAAAATGCCCTTACAGATGGATCCTACTGTAATTTATGGTTTAGGAAGCGAATATAAAGGCAAGTTATCTCATAATGACATGCTAGTTAACTCTCCTTATAACTCGTACCTTAATCGAGGTCTTCCTCCTACGCCTATTGCAATGGTTGGCAAAGAGGCTATAGATGCTGCTGCCCACCCGCAATTATCCAATTATTTATATTTCGTTGCTAAAGGGGATGGAACTCATCAATTTTCAGAAACCTATAGTCAACAAAGACAAGCTATTGAGCAATATATGCATAGGGATTTTTAATGTCATCGATCACTGGGAAACTAATAGTCATAGAAGGTTTGGAAGGCGCTGGGAAATCAACCGCCGTAAGCGTAGCAATTGATTTTTTATCACAATTAAATATCAAGACTATTACTACGAGAGAGCCAGGTGGGACAAACATCGGTGAACAATTACGAGCGATTATTAAAAATCCTGAATATAGTGATGTTTTGGATGATCGAAGTGAGTTATTACTGCTTTATACAGCAAGAATCCAACTTATTGAACAAGTAATTAAGCCGGCCTTACAACAAGGTTGTTGGGTAATAGCCGATAGGTTTGAGTTATCTACAAAAGCTTATCAAGGTGGCGGGCGAGGATTGGATCTTAAAATGATTCAAAATTTATCTGATTTTTGTCTTCAAGGTTTTAAACCGGATCTCACCTTATACTTGGATATTAACCCTGAATTGGGTATGGATCGGGCTAAATTAAGAGGAAAATTTGATAGAATTGAACAACAATCTATAGATTTTTTTCATAGAGTGCATGATGCCTATATGCAGTACATTAAAGCAGATTCAGCGATTATGGTTATTGATGCTAGTCGTTCTTTGCAGGAGGTGAAACAAGCTATTGAAAAGGCCGTAGCCCAATTTATAGAGTGTACTGCATGAGAAGAGAGCATCCAACCCAGTGGAAGCAAATTCAATCTGCCCTAGAGCAACAACGAATGCCACATGCTATGCTATTTGTCGGTCCCCTACATTATGCTTTGTCTGAGTTCACTATTAAAGTAATGCAATTAATATCCTGCAAAGGACACATTGATAAACCGTGTTATCAATGTGTTGAGTGCCAAATGATTCAGCGTTTAGAGCATCCAGACATGCAATGGATTAAACCGGATAAAAATGGTGGTGCTATTAAAATTGATCAAATTAGAGAATTACAAAACTCCGCCTATTTAACACCGCAAAGATCAGATCATAAATTAATAATTATTGAAGCAGCAGACAGGATGAATACTGCTGCAGCGAATGCTTTATTAAAATTTTTGGAAGAACCAGCAAGACATACGCGTTTCGTTTTAATAGCTCAACAGTTAAGTACGGTGCTTCCTACTATTTTAAGTCGTTGTCAAATTATCTCATTCTCATCCTCTAGTGATGAATACAGTAATAATTTCTTAATGCTGGGAGAACAATATCCTCCTGAGTCCGAAAGAGCTGTGATTACACAAAAAGCACAATCAATTTTAGATGGATTAATTGCTGTACTTGAGAAAAGGGAACATCCTTGTGTTTTGGCGTCACAATGGAGCCAATTTGAGTTGGGTACTATGTTATGGTTTTTGTATTTAGTCTATTCACAGTTACAGCAGATGTTTTTTAGTATTTCTGTAACGAAAGGACCGGCAATGCACCAATTGACCCATTTAAAATCCCTATTAAATCCCATGATTATTTTTAAGCAAATTGACATAATAAATACATTATTGAGAAAAATAAGCCATAATATGAATGTAAATCATATTATGGCTTTAGAGGATTTATTGTTTTCTTTGGGCCTCTAATTTAGGTATATGGAGGGGGTATGGATGATCAGGCGCAATTAATCAGTTGTTCATATAGTAGCGAGGCCTGCTTATATCTATCGTACATGCCCTTTATTAAAGGTGGTGGTCTTTTTTTAAGAACAAATCATGTTTGTCCCTTAGGCAAGGCAGTAGAGTTATCGCTTAAATTAATTAACGAACACGAGCCTTATTTGGTACGTGCAAAAGTAATATGGATTACCCCTAAGGGGGCTCAAGGGAATAAACCGCCAGGAATAGGGGTTCAATTTATAGGTGACAATAGTCGATACCTATGTAATAAGATTGAGACTTATTTGGCAGGAATGCTAAAATCTACTCAGCCAACAGATACCTTATAGAAGCAGAAGTTCGTGCTTAAACAACTTATTTACTATTGAGGACTCCTAATGATAGTCGATTCGCATTGCCATTTAAATTTTCTAGATTTAACTGAATTTAATAATGATATGTCTCAAGTTTTATCTAGAGCAAAAGAAAATGGTGTCCAGAATTTTTTATGTGTTTGTGTTGAGTTAAGTGATTATCCTCAACTAGAGCTATTAGCAACGAGCTATCCTAATATCAATATCTCTGTTGGTGTGCATCCTAATAGTGAAATGGAGCATCCTGTTACAGTGTCAATGTTGTGTAAGTTGGCAGAAAATCCGGCATGTATTGCTATCGGTGAAACAGGACTTGATTACTATAGAACTCATACAGATGAAGCCCAGGAGGAGCAACGCTCTCGGTTTAGAGAGCATATAAAAGCTGCTTTAATCACTTCAAAACCATTAATTATTCATACCCGCCAAGCTGCTGAAGATACTTTATTACTGATGGCCGAGGAAAATGCCCAAAGAATTGGCGGGGTAATGCATTGCTTTGCGGAAAATATGGATATTGCCTTAAGAGCAATAGATTTGAATTTTTATATTTCCTTCTCTGGAATAGTAACCTTTAAAAATGCAACGACATTACAGGAAGTTGCTAAACACATTCCTTTAGATAGAATGTTAATTGAAACAGACTCACCTTATCTTGCTCCAGTACCTTTTCGTGGGAAACAAAACCATCCCGCTTTAGTTAAGTATGTGGCTGAAGCTATAGCTGAATTACGCGGAATGAGGTATGAGGAAATTGCCGAAATTACCACGCAAAACTTTTATAATTGTTTTAGATTGCCCCATGGGATGTAGGTCGGGCAACAGATTGCCCGACATTGAGTTCATGGGTAACCTAGCTACTCCCACCTTGAAAACCCCGTGCCAGCAAGGAGAGTAACTCCCAAGCCTTTCGCAAACCCTTGGACGCCATGATGGCTTTATGCGTGTTTGTGGAAGGCTTGGGAGTTACTCTCCTTGCGACCTAGCTCATAAGAGAGAGCGGGAATTGCGATGTGTGACACAATATCCTTTGCCTGACTCATTAGATTTAGTATCATAAATTTATTTATCAATAGAAGAGCAAACAATGGCTTTATACATAGGACTCATGTCTGGAACGAGTATGGATGGCATAGATGCTGCACTTGTGGAAATGCCTACAAATAAGTTGCATTATGGAATTACAAAAAAATACAGTGATGAAACAAAAAAAAGTATTGAAGAGGTAATTGAAGGCAATAATCTAAGCTTAGCTGCAATTTGCCAATTAAATACCCGCATAGGCCAGGAATTTGCAGAAGCAACAAATGACTTGTTGCGTGAAGCAAAAATATCTCCCAAAGATATAGTGGCTATAGGTAGTCATGGGCAGACAATTTGCCATGATACCAGAGCCAACCTTCCTTATACGCTACAGCTTGGCTGCGGCCATACTATTTCATCTCGTACTGGTATTACTGTTGTTGCTGATTTTAGAACGAGAGATCTTGTCAATGGAGGGCAGGGCGCGCCTTTCGCTCCTTTATATCATCAAGAGTTATTCCATAATCTAAATGCTGATGTTGCAGTGCTAAATATTGGTGGGATAGCGAATGTTACATTTCTATCTTCAGGCCAGAAGACTGAAGGATGGGATGTGGGGCCAGGAAATTGTTTGATGGATGCATGGATTAATAGGCATCAAGGTACGGCATTTGACATAGATGGCTCATGGGCTATACAAGGCAAAATAATCAACCCATTACTTGACCAACTGCTATCAGACTCTTATCTTGGATTACCATCTCCTAAAAGTATAGGGAAAGAATATTTTTCATTATTATGGTTAGAGCGTTACTTAAAGAAAGAATATAAGCCAGTAGATGTTCAAGCCACTTTAGTTGCTTTAACAGCTCACTCTGTAGCTGCAACTCTCTCAAAGAAAAGTACTATAAAATACTTATACTTATGTGGAGGAGGCACTCATAATTGTTACTTACGTAAGTTATTAACTGAGTTACTTCCACATATAGCAGTAAAAAGTGTAGCTGATATTGGTGTAAGTCCAGACTATTTAGAGGCGATGATGTTTGCCTGGTTGGCCGCTCAAACCATCAACCACATCCCGGTGGACTTGACCGCTATTACAGGGGCTAGAGAGCCTGCTATTTTAGGGGCAATTTATCCAATAACAAAATCTGCTCGTTATGCAAATGTTCTATTGACAAAGTAAATGAGCATGGGATTTAATGAGTGATTCTTATTTGAGTGATTTTAAATTGAGCGCACATTACACAAAAAACACATGGAATTCTTCTGAGAATAATCTTAAATCTGCTTATGTTATTTTTTTCTTAGCAGCATCCTTTTATTTATATGAGTTTGTATTGCAGGTGGCCCCAAGCGTCATGGCCGAGTCTATGATGAAAACGTTTGGAGTAACTGGCGAAGGATTTGGTTTTATTTCTGCATTTTATTTTTATGCTTATGCACCTGCCCAATTGCCTGCTGGAGTGTTGTACGACCGTTACGGTCCACGTAAACTAATGACCTTTGCCATTATTTTATGCGCTTTTGGATCTGCATTTTTTGCCTCTACAGACAGCGTTTTTACAGCATCTGTTGGGAGATTTTTAATAGGGATAGGCTCTGCTTTTTCTTTTATAGGTGTGCTAGTGCTTATTTCTCGTTGGTTTCCTCCTCATTACTTCGCTATTCTTGCTGGTGTTGCTCAATTGATGAGTTCTGTCGGCGCAATGTTTGGAGAAATGCCACTGGCTGCATTGATTAACTGTGTCGGATGGCGTAGCGCGAGCTTTCTTTTGGCGGCAGTTGGCTTTATTTTGGCTGTGTTTTTCTGGTTGTATATTCGTGATTATCCACATCAGCAAAATCAATCGGTACCAGAACATTATCTTAGAGAAGAATGGAAGAGGCTTGTTGCGGTTTGCAAACATGCTCATACATGGATCATTGGTGGATATGCTTTCGCAATATGGACGCCTATAGCGGTATTTGCGGCTCTTTGGGGGGTCCCTTTCTTACAAGAAAAATTTCATATAAGTGTAGTAGCAGCATCAGGTCTTTGCAGTATGATTTGGCTGGGAATAGGCGTAGGGAGTCCTTTATTAGGCTGGATTAGTGATAAAATTGAAAGTAGACGAATTGCTTTGATTATCAGCGCTGTTCTCGGTTTATTCGCCACTTTAATTCTATTATATTTACCACAATTAACTTTGGCTTGGGCTTATGTGATTTTATTTATCTTGGGTTTAGGAGCTGGTGGTCAAACGGTAAGTTTCGCTGTAGTTAAAGAAAATAACCCTGCTGAGTTAGTTGGCACAGCCTCTGGTTTTAATAACTTATCAGTTTTAATTGGTGGTGCAATTTTCCAACCTCTTGTAGGGTATATATTACAGCATATAGATTCATCACATTTAGTTAATGGAGTACATGTCTATAGCGTTTCAAGCTATCAGACTGCTTTACTCGTTATGCCTTTATGCTTTCTCGGTAGTTTGCTTATTGCTGCGTTCATACTTAAAGAATCGCATCCCAGTCGTCGATCTCATTGAGAGTGAACGTTGTGAGGGGAAAATGTCAAAGGGTGCACTTAAGCGTTTATAACGTCACAACTCAATAACCTTGGGAACAATCCGAGCCGCGACTGTTAGGAAGCCGCTGTTGGCTTGGTTTGTCCGTTTGCTGACGCGCGGCTCGGATCGTGCGTTATGTATCCAGTATTAAGGTTAAACATTTGCAAGCCCCGCCAGCTTTAATATATTCACTCATGTCACAACAAAATACATTAAAACCTCGATCCTCTAATTGTTTTTTAGTTTTATTGCAGTTGGAAGGAATAATAACATTCTTGTTGACAACTACGGCGTTGCAACAAAATCGTTTTGCCTCTTCTTCTGGAACATCAATCACGTCAATGGCATTACGAATTGAGGTTTGGGAGTGTTCTGCAAAGGCATGTGGCCACCATAGAGCAGTATTTTCATCTAACGGGCAAAAACAAGTATCAAGATGATAGAAATAAGGGTTAACTAGTTCACAATAGATTATCTTTATGTCTAGAGTTTGTTGTAAATGGAGAAAATAAGCTTTCTCTGAACGAAATCCATAGCCAGCAAATAATTTATTAGAGCTAGAAAAAAGTGCATCTCCTGCACCTTCAAAATAATAATTATTCTCTAAAGCGTACTCATCAATTGCGATATGGTGTTGGCTAAACCATAACTTATTGTAATGAGCTTCCTTTTTCCTTTCATTGTAACGAAAATTACTTAAGTAAGCCTTGTTATTAATCATCAGGGCTGCATTTGCAGTAAAGACTAAATCAGGTAAGCCATCAACTGGTTGAATCAGTTGGATGTCGATGTTGCATGCATGAAGCGTGTCTTTAAAATGCCTCCATTGAGAATATGCTTTACTATTATCCACTAATATTTTTTTGCTCATCCATGGGTTAATTTCATAGCTAACATTATAATATTGGGGTTCGCACATAAGGATTTTCATTAACCCTCCTTGATTTAACTAAAGTACTAATAATTATTGATAAGTTTAGAGTATTTATTGAGTTTTAGAGGCTTTATTTTATTGACCTCCACTAATGAAAAGATATCCACGCAGTTTCCAAAGTTAGGATCAACTCCAGTTGCAAGAACTTGGGTGCCTTCTTGCTCACAGAAACTCATGCTATGTTTAATTGCATTGGGAAGAAGGCACCGTTTCGCTTTTAATTGTTCATTAAGCTGTATAAAGTCTTCTTGATAGTTATTGCCTTTTATAACGGTTTTAATTTCAGATAATTCTGATTCTGAAATAGTATATTGTTTATTCGGAATAACGTGTTTATGAATTTCACT
>DAIAOV010000103.1 GCA_027437055.1 Legionella sp.
CATAGGCGGATGAAATAAAAACCCAGGATCTTGTAATAAGGGATTAAGATCGCGCCCCTGGCTATCTAAAACCTGGAATTGGCGTAGAAAAGGATTTGAGGTCGTTAATAGAAATAATATGAAGCCGATGCTTAACCAACCCAATACAACTAAAACACGTGTACGCATTTCTTTATCTAGGGTAGAACTAAAATGACTAACCAAGATCATCCAAAAACTAAGGATTGCTACCCACAACAGCATAGAGCCTTCATGCCCACCCCATACGGCACAAAGCTTATAAAACCAAGGGAGTAAAATACTGGAATTAGAGAGCACATAAATTACAGTAAAATCATCTCTTAAAAAGCACAACGTCAAACAAAGATAGGCTAAAGCGACAAAGAAAAACTGCAAATTAGCATAAGTTCTCGCTGCATCCATCCACGCTATGCGCTTTTGCCGTAACCCAATTAATGGAACTATAGCTAACATGATAGCCATAGCTAAAGCGAGTATTAAAGAAAAAAGCCCTACTTCAGCAATCATGACTTCACCTTTTTAGCCAAAGCAGATTTCACTTCCGGCGGCATATAATTAGCATCATGTTTGGCTAATACTTGTGATGCATGAAAATTAAGAGAATCAGTGAGTAGTCCTTCAGCAACTACCCCCTGTCCTTCACGAAATAAATCAGGAAGAATGCCTTGATAAGTCACTGTAATACTCTTATCAAAATCAGTTATTTTAAATTGCACTTCCAATCCTTTTGTAGAACGAATAATACTACCTTTCTCAACCATTCCTCCTACGCGAATTGTATGATTAAGAGGAGCTTCCCCCGCTACAACTTGAGTTGGCGTATAAAATAGACTGATATTTTGTCTTAACGCATATAAAACCAAAGCCGATGCCATGGCTAAAACAGACATAATAAAAAACAACATCAATATTTTACGCTTTCTTGCTGGTACCATAGGCGTTATCTCTTAAACCATTTTTGCAGCTTGTCGCGTGTTCGCGCCCTTTGCCATTTAATTCCCAAAATATTCATGACCAATACCACACAAACTAGTCCATAGGCTGGCCAAACATAAATGGAATAGCCTCCCATAGCTAACCATTCCCAAAATTGACTCATTGATACTCGCCCTCAAATTGAGTTCTAACCCAAGATTGTCTTCGCTCACGGATCAATACCTCATTACGAGCTTTTTCTAAAATAATCCACAAACAGTATAAGAAAAATCCAACTAAGGTTAAAAGTAATGGATATAACATGCTGCCAGCAATTTTAGGTTTTGCAAAAGCAGACAAAGTAGCGCCCTGATGCAGAGTGTTCCACCAATACACTGAATAATGAATAATGGGTAAATCAAGTAAACCAACTAATGTTAAGATAGCAATTATCTTGTCCCCATCTTCTTTATTTTTTACGGCTTGGTGTGTCGTTAAAATTGCTGCATAAAGCAACAAAAGAATTAACTCTGAAGTTAATCGTGCATCCCAGACCCACCAGGTTCCCCACATCGGTTTACCCCAAATACTACCCGTTATTAGAGCAAGAAAGGCCATGCAAGCACCTACTTGAGCGACTAAACTGATGAGTAAACCAGCAATTTTGATGCGCCAGACTAAAAGTAATATGGAGAGAAACCCTATCCAAGCGTAAAGAGCCATTGATAAAAAAGCACTAGGTACATGCACATAGATAATTCTATAAGCCTCCCCCTGTTGATAGTCAGGCGGAGCAAATACCAATCCCCAGATAATTCCAATGATTAAGGTAAGAGATGCACTCGTTGCCAGCCAAGGAATGAGGCGCCCTGAAAGATTATAGAAAATCTTTGGGGAGGCTAATTGATATAAAAACTTCCACATAGGAAACATTAAAATCAGAAAAAGAACGGGATTTTATCATGCTTGGAGCCTTTCGCAAAATCTAATGAAACCCCTTGCCACCCTCACTGAGCATCTGTTGGCCATCATCTAATTTCAAACGAGTAAAAATAGCGATAGAAAGTAGTGTAATAATACTCATCGTAAAGAAAGTCTGATGGAATACTGTGGTTGTAAGCATTGCATTCGATGAGTAATAACGCAGCAAGATAGCGCCAAGAGCCACACCAAAAGTTTGTGCCAATACCTGGATCGTGCTAGTAATGCTCGTTGACGCACTCAAATCATCATCACTAATCTCGGCAAAGGCGAGTGAATTCATAGCAGTAAATTGTGCTGCAGTAAACAGACCAAAAGTAAAAGTTAAGCAGGCAATGGTATAAGTTGAGGTTTGATGGTCAATTATTTGAAACAAGCCTAAAATTAATGCCATAAATACAGTATTTATTACTAAATAGCGTTTGTATCCCACTCTACGCAAAATACGGGAAGCAATAAACTTTGATACAATAATGCCCACAGCCACTGGTGTTAATAATAAACCCGATAATTGGGCACTAAAGCCGAGACCAATTTGTTGTAATAAAGGCACTAAAAATGGCACTCCACCAAAACCTAGACGCGCACATAAATTACCGAATACAGAAATACGAAAGGTGCGAAAACGAAATAATTTAATATTAATCACCGGATGAGAATAATTTCTAGCATGAATAAAATAGGCAATAAACATAAAAAGAAAAATCATGAGCATTAATAAGATTACATGGATGTTAGCGTTTGTTTCACTCAATTCAGATAATGAAAAACATAATAAAGCTAAACTCCCTCCAAATAAGATAAAACCAAGACTATCAAAAGGATACAATTTTCTCGGAACGGTATCTTTTACACCATAAACAGCAAGGATGATTGCAAAAACTCCTGCAGGTATATTGATCCAAAAAATCCACGGCCATGACCAATGTTCGGTAATAACGCCGCCTAGAAATGGCCCTATCATCACAGCAAGTGCAACAACAATAATCACTGTATTCATTGCTTCGACTAATTGATGCCGCTCAAAAGTACGAGCGATAATTAACCGTCCTAAAGAAATCATAAAAGCACCACCCACTCCCTGAAAACTTCGTGTAATGATGAGCTCTGGCAGTGTATGTGCATAACCGCAGCCAAAAGAACTTATGGTAAATAGCGCTAACGCACTGATATAAATACGTTTGATGCCGTATCGATCCGCAGTCCAACCACTGATAGGAATAAATAATGCAAGGCTTAGTAAATAACTGATAAGTGCAATTTTTAAATCAATAGGATGAACCGAAAAATCACGTGCCATAGTGGGAATAGCAGTGTTAATAATATTTGTGTCTAATACATCCATAAACAAGGCCAATGAAACAGTCAGCATTGTGATCAGTTTTTTAGATTCTTTCATAATATTCGTAAATCATCGTTTTAAGACTCTATCATTATGAGCTCGCCCAATCAGCCATTTTGTTAGTTTTTAATCTATCACTTTAACAGTATCTCTGAGACCAGGAAAGAAGTTTAATGACGTTTCAATACAAGTCCAGAAAAAATTTTTCATCATAAACAATAAGTTGTGCATTACCAGTGACGCAGCTAAGGTATCTATTTGACTTTCAAAGATTGATGGATGCCGAATTTAGCCGGCACTTCTAAAGTAACTGAAGCTGAAAAAATTAACCACCTGAAAATGATTAAAATTTATACTACACTATTGTGTGACTCATTAAAGCACAAAATGATTTCCATGAATATTGACTGACGATTATTTATTCGTGATACTGGTGAAGTAAGAATTAAATTTGTTCAGTATTGAAAATATTTGAAACTTAATTTAATCAACAAGGAGGTTCCCATGCTAACAAGTGAACACATTCAACAAATTATCAAAGAATGTCGAGCAATTGGTAACGATGGGCTTGATAATGGAGTACATGCATCTATCCCTGATCTGAATGTGGATATAGTGTCACCACCCATTGATTTTCTAGGGGTTAGTGGTAATTCTGCTATTTTCGTTAATAAAGACACCTTTAAACTTTTAGGCTCATTACATAGTAATTGGGTAGTCAATAGAACAATTGCTTTAAAAATTAGCCTGCTGAATCAAGCTCCAATTGAAGTACTAGGTGCCATTATTCATGAAACGGGCCATGCTTTTAATGTAGCAGCGAACATAGAAAACTCTGAGACGAACGCCTATATATTTGAAATTGAAGCAATCCTTCATTTCCTTGAATCAGGTAATTTGCTCTCTTATAATTGTTCAGAAGCAGATGTATATTCTTATTTTAAATCTCGATTATATTATTACACTAAAGGTGGTAATAATCTCTATCTGTCTTCTCTAATAGAAAAAGTCAAAACCCCACCAAAGCCAGAACCTAAAGAAGAGCTCTCCTTACCACCAATTAATCTGGTTGCCACTCCTCTGTCTGCAACCAAAAGTGTTAGTACGACACAACCTGATACGTTATTCGCTCACAAACTGAATAAGATCATTCCAAACGAAAGATCTCCTTTTTTAGACTGCGAGGAGTTTATGGATGTAGGGAAGGTATTAACAGCTCCTTTTATCAGAAGTAAGCTGTAAGAGATTAGGTAGATTGGTGCGCACGATTATGTGAACAGTTACTCAAATCAATCGACATGACTGATGCGAATTACCCCTGCGATGGCATAAGGTAAAAAACTCACAGCGATAATCGACATAGCCAACAATAATGCTAAATACCCTTTAATTGGCAAACCCTGCATTGCGATATTTAGAGTACCGCTACCGAAAATGAGCAGGGGTAGAGTTAAAGGTAATAAGATCAACGCCATTAAGGCTCCTCGTTGATTTACCCCGACGCCAAAAGCAGCTGCTAGTGCGCATAAAAATAATAAGGCAGGTGTTCCACATAATAAACTAAGTATTAACACCCAAGTTTCCCATGGGTTAAAGGAAAATAAAATGGCAATCAGAGGACATAAAACCAATATAGGTAACAAATTAAAAAGCCAATGAGCGGTAACCTTAGCACTAATCATAAGATTTAATGGCTGCCCAGATACAATCCATTGCTCGGTTACACCGTGCTCATAATCTTGCTGAAACATGCGCTCCGCTGACAGTAACATAGATAAAAGCATAGCCATCCATATCAGTCCAGGAGCTATAGTTCTCATTAACAGCAGCTCGGGTTTTAAAGTCAGCGGAAAAATAAATAACAACATCAAAAAAAACAAACAGGAATTAACTAAAAACTTAATTTGCCGCACCTGAATAAGCAATTCGCGTTGAAATAGTCTTAAAAATAATGAGAGTCCAGAAGTCACAGATGATACTCCTGATAATCAGCCCTTCCTATAGGTAAGCTTTGATGTGAAGTTAATAATACTGCCCCTCCTTGTTGTCGATGTTGTTCAATTTTTTCCATAATCGCTGATAAAGCGGTATCATCGAGGGCAACTAAAGGTTCATCGAGAAGCCACAGTTTAGCATCAGACATCCATAATCGAAGTAGCCCAACCTGTCTTCTTTGTCCTGCTGAAAGCAAACCACAAGGAGAATCAAGGTGGTTTTCTAATTTAAAAATGGAAACTAATTCCTCTATATCCGTATTGGTACTACGATAATGAATATCAAATGAACAATTTTCTCTTAAACTTAAGTAAGGATTAATTCCCGTTTTATGCCCTACAAAACATATTTGACGCTGATAGGCAACTAGATGATTTGCAATATTTTGTCCTGCAAAACACACTTCTCCCTGTAGCGGTTGATACAAACCTGCAATTAATTTAATTAAAGTGGTTTTTCCAGCACCATTAGCTCCTCGCAAATGCAGTAACCCAGCTGAGGGTAAATGAAAAGTAACCTTTTTTAATAAAGGCTGATCCTGGTAGTCAAAATCAAGTTCAATTACATCAAGCATAAGTCAAATTATTCGCTTTAAAAGAGGAGACTATACCCAAGATAAAAAACAAAACAAGTTTTTTGAATTCAATAGCTTTGTTTATCTTGCGAAGTCACTTCATGAGCGCCATAATCTGTTTTATTTTTTTAAGGGATATGATGGAATTTTTGAGTCAATATGGGTTGTTTCTATTAAAAACAGTAACATTAGTTATTGCCACCTTACTTCTTATTGCTGGTATTTTTTCTATAGGGAGAAAACCCAGGTCTAAACTTGAAGTAACTTCTCTCAATGAACAACACGAACACGTTCATTCGTTAATGCTAAAAGAGATTCTAGGCAAAAAAGCTGAAAAAAAGAAAAAAGATAAGAAGAAGCATCCCACACTGTATGTCATAGATTTTCATGGAGACATTAAAGCATCGCAGGTTGAGCAACTTAGAGAAGAAGTTTCAGCTATCCTAAGTATTGCTAAACCCGAGGATGAAGTGCTGGTAAGGCTCGATAGCCCTGGAGGCTCAGTTAATGGTTATGGCCTTGCAGCAGCTCAATTGCAACGAATTCGTGATAAAAACATTCCATTAACTGTCAGTATTGATAAAGTAGCAGCAAGTGGAGGCTACTTAATGGCTTGTGTAGCAAACTGTATTATTGCCGCACCCTTTGCAATTATTGGTTCAATAGGCGTGGTTGCACAAATTCCTAACTTTCACCGTTGGTTAAAGAAAAATAATGTTGATGTAGAGTTATTAACTGCTGGGGAATACAAGCGTACATTAACTCTTTTTGCTGAAAATACCGATAAAGGAAGAAAAAAATTCCAAGAAGACCTAGAAAAAATACATACTGTATTTAGAGATTATGTTTTGTCTAACCGCAGTCAACTCGATATAGAAAAAGTGTCTACAGGTGAACATTGGTTAGCTAAAGATGCTTTTGATCTCCGTCTGGTTGATAAATTGGCTACTAGTGATGACTACCTTATAGGAAAAATGCAAAACTTTAAAGCCTTTAAATTAACAATTCATTCCAAAGGGTCTTTAGTCAATAAACTTATTAAACCAGTAATGAATTTAATGCATCCTTGGGCGTAATGAATCATTTTTATTAGTGTTTATTGAGGTGAGTGGGTCATTGCTCACCCAAAAACTAAATAAAGATATATACTTATAATAAATATATTTTTTAAGAGGAAATGAACCATGAGCGATTTCAAATCTAAATTGCCAGACTTTAAAGAATTAACCTCTATGACTAGTAAACTATATAAAGGCATTAAAAGTAGCGTGCAAGAAATAATTCAAGACTACAAAGAAAAAAGAGTCGAAACAGAAACGAAACCTAGCGAAGAAAATAAAGCATCATCAAAACCAGAAGAAAAAACAACGTCTTCGCCATCGACCCCCAAAGAAAAACCAGAAGCTCCTCCTGAAAATAACAAGGAAGATGTATAAAAAATATTTTTATAACCGCCAGAGTGTGATCTTGAATCTTGGAGGAGTGCCAGGTCTGAGTCCCAATTTTTCGTTCACTTGGTGGGGCCAAAGATGGCGCTACCCGCATTCAGCGTCAACGGTTATATATTTTTGTCGGGCCATGAATCCGATCCACTTATTAGTCTGAAAATTATAAGTATCAATGATTTGTTATAGTAGCGAGCACTGCCCCTGGTGATAGTAATGTTGCATTAGTGGGATCAAAAACCGGAGCAGTATACTGACCGATAACCATCTGTGTTGAATAATAACTAGTATTAATTGTGGAATCTGCTGGCGCCTGATAAACCAGTCCAATAGGTCCTGGAAGAGGAGTAATCGCTATGTCATTTACAGGGGCGACACAAGTCTGGCCAATACCAGCCCATACAGTAATTGCTCCTTGAAAAGGAAGAGTGGTAGTGAAACATGGTTTTAAACCACCATTATTAAAAGCTATAGTTACTGCAGTATTAGTCAGTCCCCCATTACCACCCACAGCACTATTCCATAATAAATTGACTACATCAATACGTTGTATCGGGGCATTAGCCAAGGCAAAAAGATTTGTTGATATACTCAAAATAGAGAGTGCCGCGTAAATCTTCCAGTTTCTTTTCATATAAGTCCTTTTTAACAAAATATTAATATGAATCTATCATATTAAAGCCTAAATATCCTTGCCGTGGCTCTACTCTATACCTGTATGGGTATTGCAAAGCAATTATTGACATTAAAGGGATTAGTTTGGTCAAGATTAGTAAAAATAATATAACCAGTAGATGGATTAGTGAATTTCCCTGTGATGACGGCTATATTATGTCCTGGGATTAACTGATCTTGCATTACGTAATTACCATTAAGGCTATAGGAAATAATAGTACTGGTAGTATCGGTAAAACTACTACTCATTGACACATACTGAAATGGATAGGTAGTATCTATGTAACAGACCACATTGTATGTAATAGAAGGGACAACTGCACTAAGTGATATACTTACACTAGCGTTTGCAGCAACGTTCCCTCCTCCGCTTAGAGGAACGACAGAACTTTTAACAGCCGCTACCCCATTCGCTGACAGCAAAACAAATAAAAAAATAATAACGATATTTTTTTTCATCATAAATCTTCCTTGATCAACTTTAGAATTACTTAAGGCTGTCTACAATTCGTTGGATTATAGACAGCCCTACTCTATTCTTCTCTTTTTTCTAATGTTGAAGTAAACAACATTAAAACCAGTCCCATGAATGCTCCAACAGCCGAACCAACTCCCGGCAATTTTAGACTGCCTATTATTGCTCCTAATCCTATACCAATAGCTAACTCAATACTAATCCAAAATGCATTGAGTATCACCCCTGATATATTTTCTGGTGAGAGATTGAGTAATTGCTGCGTTTTTTTATGAATTTTGTAGGTGGTGATCAATCCTGTAATAACTCCCCCTAGCACCGCGCCAACAACACCACCAATAGCTCCCCCAACAGTAATATCGGGATTAACATCAAATACAGGAGCGATACACCCACTACAGATTTTATATGCATAACCAATAAATCCACCGGAAAATACCCCTACAGCACCACCAATCAAAATCCCAATTAAGGAGCCCACTAGAGCCGCAACATAGATGTTAGGATTATTGATGATACCAAGAAGGTTAGTTACGATAGATTTAATATGTTGTTTAATACTCATATAAGGCTCGATTCATTTATCAGATCAGAAAATTAGCATATCTCATTTCTTTTTACAGCTACAAACAACCCCATATATTTAATAAAACACTGCACGCTGTCCTTCATGACAAAGTATGTTACCTTAGTATCTTGGTTTTATAATTAGAATAATATTGTGAATTTATGTTTCGTAAAGCAATAAAATTAAAACATGATAATTTAGTTTTAATCCAATCACTCATCGTATTGTTAGGGGCTCCCTTATTTTTATTTATAGACAGTCCCTGGATAACTCCATATTATCTCCATGGACAAAATGTCACTAATATTATTATGGTTCTTATCTACAGTTGGTTCTTATTTGTAGCTAAAGGCAGATTATATTGGATAATCTTGTTAATGACCATTTCTAGTCTATGTGCTGAAGTAATTGGCTCTTTACTTTTAACCTTATATCAATATCGCCTAAAAAATATCCCTATGTATATTCCTTTGGGGCATGCAGTAATCTATGCCACGGTATATCATATTTGCAAGCAGCCGATCATTTGGAAATATCATAAAACTGTTGAAAAATTTTTAGCTAAAGCTATTTTCGTCATAGTATTCGCCTCCCTTTTCATCTTGAATGATGTAGGTGGATTTATTACTTATCTTATATTTTTAATTATCCTCCACTACAGAACAAAACCCATTTTTTATCTAACGATGTTTATTATGGTCTACTATATAGAACTGTGCGGTACCGTTTGCTCAACTTGGGCATGGTATGTAGTCGTCGGAAATCACCCCTCTTATCCGCCAATTGGCTATACTCCATCAGGAATGGCTGGTCTTTACATTCTTATAGATTTGGTCAGTAATTCTATCTATTTTTATCTACAACGAATAAAGAGATACCTGAATACTTTAGGTCTAAATTTTAAATTAGAAGTACCTACGTCAGTTATTTCTACTTAAGAGGAGTTAGGGCCCTAGCTTTCAAGTTTCTTTGCTTGAAAAAATCCGCTCATGCATAAATCAGACATACCAACAGCACCTGAAACAGCAAACATTATTGGAATTAAAAAGCTAAAATTAACTCGCGTCAGTTCAAACATTAAAATGATTGTTGTAATGGGCATTCGCTGCCCCGCAGCAAGGAATGCTGCTGCTCCAACGACAGCAAAAGCACTTAATGGAGTTCCAGGCCATAGAAAACTCCACAACCCTCCTAAAGCAATGGCTAGTAGCGCTCCATTTGCCAGCGAAGGAGTTAACAAGCCGCCTTGAGCCCCTGTTGCTAAACTGCTCCAACAAATTGATGACCTTAAAACAAGAAGAATCAAGCTTAATCCAATTCCAGCCCCATTTTCAAATCCTAGCTGTACAGGACTTTTACCATTACCTAATAAAACAGGAAAATAGATAGCAAGAAAACCAATAATTGAAAAATTAATAAAACATAATATGGGCATATGCCAATCATGTCGCGATTGAGCACGAGCTTTATTGGCTACCAATATAAACCAATATGCTACATAGCCAAATAACGGACCTATTAATATAGACCAAACAACTAATGAATAACTAATATCCAAATGAGGGACGTGATAAAGAGGTTCATTACCAAGACCAATCCAGGAAACCACCACTGCAATTGAGCTTGTAGCTAGTGCAGGAAGAAGAACGGATCTTTTGAAAGTACCTAATAATACTTCCATGGTAAATAATGCTCCGCCTAATGGTACGTTATACACTGCAGCCAATCCAGCACCAGCGCCACAAGCCAGCATGATTCTACATTCATCAGGATTAAGCTTAAATTTTGTAGCAAGCCAGAAAGAATAAATTGAACCCATTTCTCGAGGAGCTACTTCACGTCCTAAAGGAGAACCCAGTGCAATAGTGATAATCTGTAATATGGCATGAATTATCGTAGCGCCGTTTCAACAGTGAAGTGCAACAGTGGAACTAGGACTTAGTCCGGCAAAGAAGACCTCAAAGGGTGTTCTATAT
>DAIAOV010000104.1:0-296 GCA_027437055.1 Legionella sp.
GTTCAGCGCTTCCGGGTTGATAATGCTCTTCATCTATCCGTAAGTAGAGGGTCTCTTCATCTTTTGCTAAAGCAACATCTTTAATGCCTGGAACTCCTAATAGTAAGCTAATAACTTCATCGTCGCTTTTTGCAGGGAAAGTATAGTGTAAAATTAGAGACGAAAGATAAACATTAGGCTTCATGTAACATGAAATAATAAACCACAGGACTCCAATCATCGCATTAGTTATAAAAATTCCCCGGCTGCCGTTCCATTGATAAATTATTCCAGCTAAAGACCCTCCTGCGAATATA
>DAIAOV010000104.1:306-10901 GCA_027437055.1 Legionella sp.
GAATAAATACCCATTGCGGTACCTTTATTGTTAGGATTGGCTTGTTTTGATATTAAGGAAGGTAGCGACGCCTCTAGGATATTGAAGGCAACAAAATAAAGAAACATGAGTATACAGAGGCTTAGCCAAATAAAGTGCGTCCACACGAGCAGAGCTTGAGAAACGGTAGTAGTAAATACCGACAGTAAAAAAATAGACTTCATTCGCTTTTTCTTTTCAGCGACAATAATGAATGGGATCATAAAAAGAAAAGATCCAACCATTTGCGGTAAATAAAAATGCCATTGTTGTGTTAGGTGCCCTGTCTTAACTTGCTCACTAAGAATCATGGGAATAGCGAAGAAGGTTGCAGTCAAAATAAAATGCTGACAGAAGATTCCGATATTTAATCGCTGTAAATGCTGGTTATTTAATACTGACTTAAATAAACTAGGATTCGCTTCGCTATCTGCATGAAATACTTCCTTCTTAGGGGTTGGAATAACTAAATGAAGCAATAATAAACCTATGAATGCTAAGAGAGCCGTTAAGTAAAAAATTCCAGAGAGTCCATAGCGAGAGGATATAGACGGACTTATAACCATTGCTAAACTGAAAGAGGTTCCTATGGTCATACCTATGACTGCCATTGCTTTAGTACGCTGGTTATCCGGTGTTAAATCCGCAAGTAATGCAATTAAGACAGAACCTATTGCACCCATGCCTTGCATTGTTCTTGCGATTATTATTCCATAAATAGAATCACTAATAGCGCCAATTAAACTTCCTATAATAAAGAAGAATAAGCCTAGAGTTATAATGGGTTTCCGACCCAATTTATCGGAGAACATGCCAAATGGAATTTGCAATAGTCCCTGGGATAACCCATAACTACCTAAAGCAATCCCAATTAAAGCAGGAGTCGCATTGTTTAACTGCGCAGCATATACCGAAAATACGGGTATCAATAAAAATAATCCAAGCATGCGGAAAGAAAAAATTGCCGCGATAGGGAAAACAGTTTTAGACCAAGAATAAGCCATTAAATTTATATGTTAATTATTGTGGTGTGCTGATGGTACAAAGTTAGGGGTAGAGAAACAAGGGAATTTAAGGAAATAAGATAAAGGTACAGGATGTTTTTAATTGACACGATTCTCTAATCGCGGTAGTTTGGTGCTTTTTTATACTAGGGGATGTCTTTATGAGTTCTATTTTTATGGGAACAGTTGGATTAATTACAGGAGGTGCTCGTGGTATAGGTAAAGCTACGGCTTTAAAACTAGCGCGAGCAGGAAGTGATATTGCTATAGTATATTATAATAGTTCTGATGAAGCACAAAGCTTAGTTCAAGAAATCCAAGATATGGGACGTAAAGCTGTTGCCTTCCAAGCTAATGTTGCTGATCACCAGTCAGTAAGAGAAATGTTTTCTCAGTTTCGTGAACATTTTACCCATCTCAATTTTTTAATTAGCAATGCAGCAAGTGGGGTATTAAAACCTGCACTAAAAATGTCTACGAAACATTGGCGATGGTGTTTGGAAACCAATGCTTTGGCATTAAATCATTTAGTGACTGAAGGACAAGAATTAATGCCCAAAGGAGGAAGAGTAATTGCGTTATCTAGTCTAGGTGCCTCACGAGCTATACCTAATTATGCATTTATTGGCGCCTCAAAAGCGGCGTTAGAAGCATTAGTTCGCTCATTAAGCCTTGAATTAGCTATACATGGCATTACCGTAAATACAGTATCTGCGGGTGTGGTTGATACAGATGCTTTAAAGCATTTTCCAAACAGAGAGCAGCTTTTAGATGAATATCAATCTCATGCGCTAGCTGATAGACCGTTAACACCTCAAGATGTAGCAAATGCTGTATATCTGCTGTGTTTACCCGAGGCTGCCATGATTAATGGGCATACTTTATTTGTTGATGCCGGCTACAGTCAGGTTGGATAGGTTAAATATTATACTTTTCTCGTTTTAGATGATTAAAACAATTTTTATGATATAATCTACGGCTTTGAAATCTAGGTGAGTTCTGAGGAATAATTATGAATGTGGCTGACGTTTACCCTAAAGTTAGGGAAATTATTGCTGATGTATTAGTGATTGATCAAGAGGATATCTCTCTAAATAGTCGTTTAATTACGGATTTAGGTGCCGAATCTATTGATTTTCTTGATTTGGTTTTTCAGTTAGAAAAGGAATTTAAAATTAAGATTCCTCGTGGTCAATTGGAAAAAAATGCTCGAGGTGACTTAACCGAGGACCAATTTGAAAAAGGTGGCGTAATTACCGCTGAAGGTCTCGAAGCATTAAAAAATTATTTAACTGAAGTACCTGCCGAACAATTTAAATCGAATATGAAGGTTAATGAAATCCCAATGCTCTTTAACGTAGAAACTTTTTGTAAACTAGTAGTTGCTGCTATGGTTCAGCAACAAACATCGGAAGCTACTGTTTAATGAGTTTTTTGTTTGTTGATAGAATTGTTGAGCTAATCCCTGGCGAAAGGATTCTAGGGATTAAGCACATCAGTAGAGATGATTTCTATTTAACTGATGATGCGCAAGGTAAGCCTTGTTTTATCCCGTCTCTCATTGGTGAGACGCTCGGACAGCTTGCAGCTTGGAATGTAATGCATCGCAATGAATTTACTTTTAGACCGGTTGCTGGTGTTGTTAATTGTGCCAAATTACATCGTTCTGCTTATGTGGGAGATACTCTGTTACTTGAGTCGTTTATCGATGTGATTGATGATAAGGCGGTGCAATATCACAGTGTGGCTCGAGTTGGGGATGAACTTGTTTTTAGCGTTGAAGGTGCTTTAGGTCCTTTGCTGCCGATGACTGATTTTATTAGCACGGAAGAGATCAGACGTCAATTTGCGGAAATATATCATCCTAGTGAATGGACGGAAATGAGTACAGTAGTCAATAGAGAAGCGATAGGTTGCGAGCTTGGGGCTCTTTCTACTGCGACTGTAGCTCCTATGATGTTTGATAGAGTTCTTTCAATCGAGCCAGGGGCTGCTCTTACTGCTGAAAAACGAGTAAGCAAATCAGCGCCTTATTTTCCTGATCATTTCCCCTATAGGCCTGTCTTGCCGATGACAGTATTATTGGAATGTAAAATAAATTTAGCTAAAGAATTTCTTACACACGCAAAATATGATGTCGATTATCAAGTAAGTGAACTTCGCAAAATTAAGATGAGTGACTTTATTTTGCCAGGCGATATAGTTATTTGCCAGGTAAAAGTAAAGCGGCACTCGGATGACGAGTTAATATTGAGTTATCGTAGCGAAGTTGATGGTAAGCGGGTTTGTGTCGTGGATGTAGTGCTTATACCTAATAGGTAAATAATATGAAGAAAAGACGAGTAGCAATTACAGGATTAGGGGCTGTTTCACCAATAGGCCATGATGTGCAATCAACTTGGGCTAATTTAATGGCAGGACAATCCGGAATTGCTCCAATTACTCATTTCGATGCGAGTGCCTTTCCGACTTACATCGCTGCGGAAGTGAAGAATTTTACCCCTAGTCCTGCATTAAAAAATAAGCATACGCGCTTTGCTATGTCATTTAGTCATTTTGCTCTAGAAGCAGCAAGACAGGCATTTGATGATGCTGGAATTTTGCCTGCACTACATAACTCATCGCGCTGGGGCGTTGTTACTGGTAGTGGCATGATGACAGCCGAATTTGATTATCTTCACCGATTTCAACAAGCGTGTGCTCCGGATGGGGAGACGAATTGGGAGCTTTTAAACGCGAATACCAAAGAATTTTATAAATTGGTTGATTTTGGAAAGACCACGTCAAACTCTGGTTTATCTATACTAATTCAACAATTTGGTATAACTGGTTATGCATCCTCAGTGCATACTGCGTGTGCCTCTGGTGGTCAAGCCTTGGGTCTGGCCATGCAGGTTATCCGTCGAGGTGAAGCAGATTTTATGCTGGCTGGAGGATTTGACTCCATGATAAATCCTTTAGGTTTATCCAGCTTTTGTTTATTAGGTGCTTTGTCTACTTATAATGACTCCCCTGAAACGGCCAGTCGCCCTTTTGATGCGACGCGTAATGGGTTTGTTTTAGGAGAAGGCGCCGCGTTTTTAATTCTTGAAGAATGGAATAAAGCTAAAGCACGAGGTGCTCGCATCTATGCAGAATTAGCAGGTGAAGGAAACTCTTTGAGCTCTTACCGTATCACTGATTCTCACCCCAATGGCGATGGGGCAATTCAAGCGATAGAGCGAGCTCTTAATGATGGCGGTTTGCATGCTAGTGATGTTGACTACATTAATGCCCATGGTACTTCGACTAAAATGAATGATTTAAGTGAGACCAATGCGATTAAAGCTGTATTTGGTGATAAAATTGCCAAATTACCAGTAAGCTCCACTAAAAGTCAGACAGGGCATTTAATTGCAGCAGCAGGCGCTTTAGAGGCGGTGTTGTCTGTTAAAGCTATAGAGCAAAGCATAGTTCCCAAAACAGCAAACTTAACTACACCTGATCCGGAATGTGATCTAGATTATGTGGTTGATGGCCCACGAGAAAAATCTTTAGGAGTCGTGTTATCAAATTCTTTTGGATTCGGTGGTTCAAACAGCTGTTTATTGTTTAAGCATCCCGAGTTTGAAGGAGCAAGCAAATGAGTGGTCTCAATAAAGTATTTATTACGGGCCGAAGTGCCTTAACAGCCACTGGAGCTACCGCTGATGAGACTTGGAATGCAGTGCTTGCAGGTCATTGTGGAATTGATGAGATAAAACAGTGGGATTTAACTGGCTGGTCACATCGTTTAGGAGGCGAGTTAAAGAACTTTCAGCCTGCTAAGATGTTGCCAGATCGTAAACTCATAAAGGCTATTTCTCGCCAGGATGTAATTGGTCTAAATGCGGCTGTTCAAGCGATTGAACACAGTCAAATGATCTCCTATAGAGACACTCTTGCGTCTATGGAGTCTTTTAATGAGCAGACAGCGCTTTATATTGGTTCACCTGGAAATAAATATTTTCAGCAATATGATTTCTTACCTTTAATGGCAAAAACTCAAGCGGACATGCAGCGTTTTGCTACGCAATTGTTTGATGAAGTGCACCCAATGTGGCTATTGCGTATTTTACCTAATAATGTTCTTGCGTATACGGGCATTACTTATGGCTTTAAGGGACCTAATCATAATATTACGAATCATGCAGTAAGTGGCACACAAGCTATTTTAGAAGCTTATCATGCCATTCGCAGTGGCCAAGCTGAACGAGCAGTCGTTGTGGCTTATGATACGGGAATAGAACCACAGGCTTTATTTTATTATCAACAGTTAGGTGTACTCAGTGACCGTCATTTAAAACCTTTTGATAATGAACATGATGGAACTATTTTAGCCGATGGTGCCGCTGCGCTTGTTTTAGAAAGTGAAGCGAGTGTTAGAGCACGTTCAGCAACCTGTTATGGTGAGCTCGTTGGCGGTTTATCGGCCAGCGAAGCGGAAGGATTATTTTCCTTAGAGGCAGAAGGTCAGCCATTAGCTTATTTGATTCAGCAGACTCTAGAAAATGTGGGGCTAAATAAAGAAGAGATCAGTATGATTGTTGCTCATGGGAATGGCAATAGTAAATCAGATAACAGTGAGGCTCGAGCTATTGCTTCAATATTTGCTCAGGACGTTCCTCCCGTTACTGCATTTAAGTGGTCAACCGGTCATACTTTGTGTGCCTCTGGGATTTTGGATGCAGTAATGACCACTTATGCTTTGGCTGCTGGTTGTGCTCCAGGTATTGCTAACCTGAAGAAAACAGCACCTAATTGTGAGCATTTGTCTTTAAGCTGCAGTCATCAACAACTCAAAACTCCTTCCTCTGCATTAATGATTAATAGAGGGTTTGCTAGTATGAACGCTTGTTTGGTGATTAAAACTTGTGACTAAGAGCGCGTTGAAAATTGAAGCATTATCCGTCAACTTAATGGGGCGATTTATTTATTATTTTTTGCCCTATAGACGCCAGTTAATTTTGGCTAATATTACCCAAGTATTCAAAGAACAACTTAATGAGAAACAAAAGAAGCATTTGGCTAAGTCTTATTATTCGCATTTAGTTACATCGCTTAAAGAAACGTTGAAGTCTCGATTTATGAGCGAAGAAAAAATGCGAGACTGTGTCACAGTGAAGGGCCATGAGCATATGCTATCTATAGTAGCTCAGAAAAAAGGAGTTTTAGTTGTTACAGGCCATTTTGGTAATTGGGAATTCGCTCCTTTAGGTGGCGTGTTAAGTTTTAAAGAATTTTTGGGGCAATTTCATTTTATCAGACGTACCTTGCGCTTTAAGGCCTTGGAAAAAATAATGTTTAAGCGTTATTACCAATCGGGTTTGAACGTAATTCCTAAAAAGAACTCTTTAGAACAAGTTTGTGTCGCCTTAGAAAGAAATCATGCGGTAATTTTTGTGCTGGATCAGCATGCCTCCCTAGTGAATCGAGATGGCATAGCCGTAGAGTTTTTTGGTAGGAAAGCTGGGACTTACCGTAGTTTAGCAATGCTATCACGCAATACTGGGGTTCCTGTTGTGCCTGCAGCAAGTTATAGGCTACCTAATGGGAAGCATATTCTAGAGTTTTATGAGCCTATACCCTGGAAAGATTATGACTCAACACAAGAGTCTCTTTACCAGAACACGTTAGCATACAATCAGGCTCTAGAACGAATTATTTTAGCGCATCCTGAACAATGGAATTGGATGCATAAACGTTGGAAGCTATAATTTTTTCCTAATTGGGCATATATGAGCAGCACGATAATGCAAATAGTGTTAAAATTTAGGCCATGAAATCGTAGATTCCTCTATATCCATTATTTAATATGTTTTTAAAGTTAAAAAAGTCTCTATTTGCTAGAAATCATGATCGTGAAAAAGAAATCGGTGATATTTTTAACAAAACTTATACTGGTCTAAGCTATATTATGGCTCTAACTATTACGGTGTTTTTTACTCCGGCCGTGATAGCAACTAGTTTTTTCTCAAAAGAAATCATAGTCATCTTGGCTAATTTATCATTGAGCTTAGGGTATCTGACCAATTCTGCCTATAGAATCTATCAAGGAGAGGTGAGTAAGGCTGAATTGTTGATCTCAACATTAACATTAATCGCATTTTTAATAATAGCTTATTTATTGTGTCCTCCGTTGGCTGCTCTATCTGTTTTTAGCGTAATGGGTTTTTTAAATCAAATGGCCATTGCCGTTAACTTGTTTTTTTTAATGAAACACGTTGTCGTTCCACCGTGTAAAAAATTGATTGAGAATATTGCTCAATATTTGGGGTTTAATATTGCTGGTCGTTTTTACTCAAAACCGCCATTAACTCTAGAAAATGATCGTTATGTTCTTGATCTGTTGTTGATGAAAACTTATGGGCACGATAGTTTTTCCCCTGAATTCAAAGAATCAGAGATTGCTAGCTTTAATAACTTATTGTCTAAGTTAGCAGAGTATATTGATAAATATGATGAGTCTATTTTGGGGTATATAAACAATAAAGAGGCCATAGTCGATTTGGAAAAACAGATTGCCCAACTTACTCCTCGCGGAGTTACTGATTCAAGTTATGCATTTATACGTAGAAAAATTGGATTTAAAACGACCAAAATAAATCTGTTGAACGAAGCGAAAAGTTCAGTGCTGGCTGCATTTGAGAATCCTACGAGTGATGCACTGCATGCGTTGCGCTTCTTTAGCAGTATCGATGAAACTGAATTGGCAGAAAATAGAAGCAATGTATTATCTAGGGGACTGGAAACCCTAGAGTTCGAAATAGCTAGACAGCAAGAAAAGATAGACTCATTGAGAACATGTTTACCACCCAACCTGCCTTCGTAAGCGTTCACGGAATGGCGTCAACTTAAGCTCTTTATGAACAGTGGCGTCTCTATTTAAAATCAATTATATGCTCGTTTACCCTTCCTATTTCTCAAATTCTTTAACACGGGAAAGAGCTTATTTATTTCAGTTTCATTTTCAAAAATCAAGACTATAGTGTCTCCTTGAGTTTTTGAAACTTCATAATGAATGGGCATTGAGAAATTATCAATATTTAATTCTATTATCCCTTTTGACTGGAGATAGGTATTGTTTTTTTTTATTAAAATTCCTGACGAGGATATATCAATAACGTCTAATGCACCATAACTTGTTTTTGCATGGATTGTTCCATTATTTTTAATGCGGAAAAATCCTCTTCGCTCATCCATTCACTTGCCCAATTCATGACCGTATTACTTTAGTTTAGAGTCATTCACGCAAATACGTCAAGAAATCTAATAAGGGACTATTTTACTCTAATTAATGTATCGGTAGCGGCCGCCTTGGAATCTATTTTTGGTAAGGGGGTTAGTGGTTTAAATAACGAGCTTAATCCATCTCTTGCCCAATTATACGCATTGTAAGCTAGCCCGCTTGTTGTTTCTATCGTGGACTCCAACGTCGCTTCTATAGTTGCCAAATGACCGGTTTCAGTTTCTGATGAAACAATTTTTACAGGAGTTTTTTCTTCTTGCTGTTCAGGGAGGAGACAAGTAAGTTCGTCAGCAACTTGTAGTAACGAAGGGGCTATTTCTTTGATTTGTTTTAGTAACAGTTTAATTGCGGAGTGTTGATCTTTTATTAAAACCAATTCCAGTAAACGCGAGAGGTTAGCAGTTAAATAGGTTTGGTTTTGGGTTAACCAGCTAAGCAGCATTTTATTTTCTTTACTTTGTTCATGGAGCGAGAGGAAAAGTTCATGCACTTTTTGTCTCATTTCTAATTCATTTTTTATCTTGGCTTTTAATGACAACACCTTTAGCGCTTCAACTAATTGTTCAAGACTTTCTTGAGTCATAGGTAATGTTAACTCGTTTAATAGGTTTGCTAAATTAGGTTCTGGCTTATATGCGAGTATGGCAAGCATTGGCTCGTCATTGATAGGTGGCTCATCGACTGGTGGTGTAGTATCAGCTGAGGCTGGTGCAACATAAGTTGGTAAATTAGGTACAAAAAAACCAGTCCAACCGTAGTACCAACATCGTATCAATCGCATGAATAAACGAGTAAAAAAACCTGCTTCCTGACTAAAGCTTAACTCTCGTTCAGCCTCTTGTTGGGCTTTGGTTGCGATATCAATAAGTTCTTTATGTTGTTTGGGGTTGAGTTTTTGTAGCGCTAGAGTACATAATTTAATAACGTGGAGATAATTTCTTTCCCCACCTTTTAAGCCAAAGTATTGTATGGTCCTTTGAGTATCAAATATAAAAAGAGAAAAACTTATTTGTTTGTCACATAAATCTGGACAACGTAAAAATGAGGCATACAGTTCCTCCCTAATTGTTGAGTCTAGTTCTGGTCTAATCATTAGATCAGCTATCTGATGTATTAGCCTACGACGACTAATAGCACCTACTTCTTGGGTATGGAAGCATAAATAATCATTAATTACTTTGCTGATTTTGTTCTTATCTCCCTTAAAATGAATTAGAAAATAATAAAAAGAAGTAATTGGCTTTCTTCGATTTATAAGTTCTACAATTAATGAGTGCTCGGGAAGACTTGTTTCCGCATCTGTCTTTTGGGTCTCGTCAGTTTTGAGGCCTAATAGGCTAGCAAAAAAGCCTACTGCTTTTTCTGGTTGAGAAGTAATGTTTACTTTTAATTGTAGTGACTGACCCATCCGTTCAATATTCAATTTGCCATCATCATAAAATAATCCTATTTCTCCCGATTGAGCGTGCGCTCTTAAATAATGGCTTGTTAAAAGGGAGGTTTTGCTGCCTAATTCAGAAAATTCTTGTTGGTTACAAAGAGAAATTAAGAGCTGGATGGCGTGTAAGGAAAATTGGTGGTTTTTTTTCAATAATTGATCAGTTAATTTATTAATATAATTGACATAATTTGGATGTTGATGCCCATTAAGGAAAAGGCGAATGGCAAGAGTCAGGTGTGGTTCTTCGTTTTGCTCCATTAATACCTTTGGGATAGAAGCAAACAACTCTAAGTGATGAATTATTTGGGTAATAATGGTTTCTCTTCTGCCGTCATCCATGTTGTTTAATGCACTAGTTATGTGGGTATCTGCAATTTTCATTAGATGCGCTAGAGTATAATGAGCATTAGGCATAGAGGAATAGTGATTCATCCAATAAGTAATAACTGTTGAAGGAGTATATTTTTTAAGTAATAGAGCAACTTGTTCTTCCTTCAGTTGGTGAAAATGGGAGATGGAACAAAGAATGCTAATAGCTGTTTCTGGAGGAAGCTTATTAATTATGTTCTCTGATAGTATGCGGATATCTAATTGGTGTACAAGGCTATTAAGACGCGATGGGCTATAGGTTTGAGTATGATTTAGTTTACATAAAACAGACTCTTCTTTTAAGCTTGCTAGATATTCCTGTTGGCTTAATAAGTGCATAATCAACAAGGATCGTACTTGTTGATTATGCACTATCTCCATTAATGTGAGTATTTGTTGTGGCGTAAATTGATTCGTTTCCAATGATGCTATAAAAGTCAGCTGGTTTACTTCATTTTCGTTAATGTTTTTTATATAGACATTATTTCCTAGAGCC
>DAIAOV010000105.1:0-6415 GCA_027437055.1 Legionella sp.
TTTCTTGTTCATAATTGGTAATCAGTAACTTTGCCTTGTGTTGCTGTAGTTCTAAAGTAAGGCGTGTTTGTTCTGCTGCTTCATGTATCTCTTTTATTTTTGTATCATATGCTGTAGTAAACTGATGCACTTGGTCTCTGCTTAAGTTACGGAGTGCTTCAATTAATCTTGGTTGCTCTTTAATTTGAACAAGTTGCTCCGTGAGTTTATTACAGTGTATTTCTATGGCTTCAGCAGTAGTGGCTGCAATGAAAGATACTTTGAGTGAATTGATTTGTTGTAGGCAATTAGCGAGAACTTTATTTGCTTGCGCGTGCTCTTCATTTTTCTGAATAGTATGGAGTTGCCCAGCCGCTTGCTCCTCGATTGCTTTTTTCTTTTTTAGAAGAGCTTGAGCAATCAATTGGTCTTGGTTTAAATCATTTAAGGTTTGTCGTGCTTGGCTTAACTCGCGATTTTGTGTGAGTTGTTCTACTTTAGTAATCAGTTCGTCACGATGTGTCACCACTTCTTGAGTAGAGGTCATATTAATGAATGAAATAGGGGTTCGATCAATTTGTTTTAGATAAAAGTTTATTACCTGTTTCGCTTGCTCTTGTTTTATATTTAGAAGATACATGCGTTGATCTGCTATTGTCTCTATCTCTTGCTTTTTTATGTTAAAGGCTTCAGCAATAAAAGGATGCTGGCCAGTCAGCTTGAGCGTTTTTAATGCTTCATTTAATGCCTTATTATTTTTGGTAATATTCTCAAGATCATCAATAAGCATGTCTTTTTGTCGCTCAACATCTTGTCTGTTATTACCATTGAACTCAGCGATTACAAAGGTTTTAATTTGTTGAGTAACGTCTTGGATTACTTCATTGGCTCTCGTAATAACTAGACGTTGTTGTTCCGCAATTTGATTTTGTAGTAACAATTCTTGTTGTAACGGAGCTTGATCCGGCTTTTGCATAGATAAAAACCAGGCTTTAAACTCGGTTATTTCTTCTAGTTCAATCTGTTGACTAAATTGTTGGAACGAAACATTATAAAGGCTCTTTTTAGTCGCGCTAGTAAATAGCGCTTTTGCTAGTTCAGGATTGAATTCACTTAATTTTTTAAATCCTTCAAATAATTGACGAGGGGTTTGGGCTGTGGAATTTGTAATGACTTTATTCAGGAATGCTTCTTCTGTTAAAACATCACTATTTTTTTCAATATATGCACGTACGGACGATAAAACAGGAGTAGTGTCTATTACTTTGGCTACAGCAAAAGCTAAAAATGATTCGGGCTTTAAAAATGATTTGACGTTATCTGCAGTAATTACTTGAGCCTTCACAAACATTTGTAACCCAGCATGGCGAGTCGGCAGTATTGGTGGATTCGGAACCTGAAAGAAATAGTTAAGCAAACCAGCTTCTACGAATTGTTCCGCTTGAGCCCTACTAGTTGCTCCACTATACTCTCTTTTCTTATGTATAATTGCCTCATTGAGAACTAAGAGAGAGAAATCTTGACTAGTGGCGATAGAATGTAATGGATGGCCTTTACTGTCTTTTGCTTGTTTCATTACATCGACAAGTGCAAGGATTGCCTCTAGATCTGTTTTAGATTTTTCTTCTTGTAACACGAGTTGGATTAATTCAACTCGAGGAATTTTAGTCATTATCTCTTTAATCAATTTCGCTTTATTACCACGTGCCTCTAACAGACAACGTCTCATGACCATTTGATCATCAGAAGATAGATCCTTGAACAGCCTATGAAGATAAGGTGTTTTTTTGTGCAAGTTGATACATAGTTCAATGTCTTGAGGGGTTGGTATTAGGCCCTCTTGGTACATGGCAGTAAATAGAGCCAATAACTCAGCATTAGCAAACACATATTTTCCTGATTCTTCTGAACATTGGAGGAGAATGAGAGTAACTTCATGCTGATTTTTATTTGTACTGTAAGTACAAAATCGATAATCACGCTTTTTTATGTCTTCTAAAGTGTAAGGCTCCGTTATTTGGTTGTTCCATGGATTTCTTAAAACGAAGGTATAACTGGATGGTGGATTAGGTGTTATGCTTTCTATTCTTAAAGCATGGCGGCCGTGGTATTTTCCGAAGATATCCGGTTTTCCATAGGACATGCTAATATAAACAGGTAACTGAGGATTAATCGTTTTTAGTTTGATGATTTGATCAAGATCCTTAGTATCATAAGTATCAATATTCAATAATTTGCCAACAAAAGCAGTAGATGTATCACTATGCCTTAGTTTGGTATTATGGGCAAAAACACTAGCGAGAACTCCGTCATTGTTCCAATCTGATACATAATAATAAGAGCTAAGACGTTCTAAAATTTTTACTGCAAGTGAGTTTGTTTGAACACCAATAACGGTCTTATCAATTTCTTGTAATTTATCTGTGCTGATTTTAAACACATCTTCATCATTAACTGTATCATGAAAATACTCGTATTTGCCTTTCATCTTTTCTGGCTTTAGAAAAGCACTTTGAGCGCTACGTTTTATTCGTACAATGACTCCATCGTCTGTTTCGGTAAATATCGATTTGACTATGTCGCGTCCTTCTTTCCCTAAGTTGAAAACACAATCTAAAGCAGCTAAAAGATAACAATCCCCAGTTTTGCCCTGGTTTAAAGTGATGGCTATATTGTCTTTTGGAAATAAAGGAGTCATATTAGTTTCTTTTATGCAGTTAGATTTAAATAACATCATACCTTAAAATAATTATGACATCCTTAAGAATACAGTTAACAGGAGTGATTTCTTTTTGCACAGGACAAAAATCAAATACCACGGAGCTTAGGGGGAGGCGAAATGCTGCTAATATTAGTTCACCATGTCAGAGTTTCTAAATCGAGTGTTAGCAACTGGCAATCTCAATTTGATTTAGTTATCATTGGTCTTTTTTTGAATTATTTTTCTATTAATGAAATCCTTTTCTTGCGAAGTGCTTTATAAGCATTCAGGTACTAAAGCTCGTGTCACTCGTGTAATAACTCCTCATGGTGAATTTATAACTCCTGTATTTATGCCAGTGGGCACTCGTGCTGGGGTGAATAATATGACGCCAACAGAACTTCAGGCTGCGGGTAGTCAGATTATCTTGGGGGGTAACACGTATCATATGCTATGTGCTCCTGGGATATCTGTTATTGAACAGGCCGGCGGCATGCATCCTTTTATGGGATGGCATGGTCCTATGCTTACTGATAGTGGGGGATTTCAAGTATTTAGTTTGTCCAAAAATAAAGAAATTTGTACCATAGACGAAGAGGGCGCTCATTTTAAATTGCCTGGTCTTGAGCGTTTGATTCATATGACGCCAGAAATGTCCCTTGAGACACAGAAAATCATCGGTGCTGATATCATTATGGCCTTTGATCAATGTACTCCCGATAGCTGTACTAAAGATGAGGTTAGGCTGATTATGGCTAGAACACATCGGTGGTTGAAACAGTCTGTTGCCTATCATCAACAATTCCCTAATTCTCGTTATGGCTATCAGCAGGCATTATTTGGGATAGTACAAGGGGGTGTTTTTGAAGACTTACGTCGTGAAAGTGCTGATTTTGTGTCCTCCATGGATACCGATGGTATTGCTATTGGAGGGGAAACTATAGGGTTTGATATGGACACTACAGTAGAGGTGATACGCTGGGTTAGAGATTATTTACCCGAGTATAAACCTCGTTACACCATGGGGGTGGGCATGTCACCTCAAGATCTATTAGACGTCGTGGCTGAGGGAATAGATATGTTTGATTGTGTTGCTCCTACGCGTAATGCACGTCATGGTGCTTTGTATTGTGGTGAGCTTGTAGCTGACGGTAATTGGTTGCGTTTTGCAAGTGAATATGAGAATGAGCGAATTCAAATAAAAAAATCATGTTTTGCCAATGACTTATCACCGGTGATGAAGACTTGTCTTTGTTATACTTGTCTTAATTACTCACGCTCTTGCTTGCATCATTTGTCTAAACAGAAAGCAAATTTATTTACTGCTCTTGCAAGTATTCACAACATCCACGTATTACATGATGTTTGTGCTAAAATGCGCGATTTAATAATGAAGTCTTAAAAAAGCAAAAAAGTGGCTAACATGCTGCTGGATTGACTTAAGAGGCATATTATTCGCGCACTAATGTCATGCACAAAGCGCATGTGTTTGATAGCGAGAACATCATGTCATTTAGTTCAAGAGAGAAGAGTGGTAGCCAAACCTAAAAAGATAATAGGAGAAATGATGGTTATAATTAGTACATCTAAAGGTGATATTCACATCCAGTTAGATGAGGAAAATACTCCAATAACAGCGGAAAATTTTTTAACTTATGTTCGAAGTGGTTTTTATAATAATACGATATTTCATCGGGTGATTGATGGTTTTATGATTCAAGGTGGTGGGTTAACTGCAAATATGGAACAAAAAACGACTGAAACACCGATTCGCAATGAAGCCAAACAAGCAAAACCGAACAAACGCGGTACAATTGCTATGGCCAGAACTATGGATCCTCATTCCGCAACTGCTCAATTCTTCATTAATGTTGCGGATAACAATTTTCTTAATTATAGTGGCGATACTTTGCAGGGCTTTGGGTATTGTGTCTTTGGCGAGGTAGTGGAAGGTATGGACGTCATTGATGTGATTGCCAAGGTAAAAACCGGCCAACGTATGGGACATGGTGATGTGCCTGTTGATGAAATTACTATTATTGATGTTAAAGAAGTACAGTAGTTGGCACCATTGATTGTTCAATGCTTGAACGGTTATAAAATATAGATGATGTGAACGCTTGTGTGTGTACAGAAGCGTTCATTCTAAAAGACTATTTTATTTTGCGTTTTTTTACGCTTTCTGAATAGTCAAATACAGGTATTTCTATGTGGAAGAAAATAGCAAATAGCCTTGTTGTAAAAATACTAATTAATGTGATGAGCACATTAATATTTTTAGGGACGTTGTAAAAGGTTAGGATAATAAAAAGAAGGGCACCGGCTAGGGCAATGACTGCGTAGAGTTCTTTTCTTAGTACTAGAGGGATGTCATTACACAAAATATCACGTAACATGCCCCCACAAATACCGGTAACCATTCCACTAATTATCGCTACGGGAGCGGACATGCCATGAGAAAGGACTTTTTGAGTGCCAATAATAACAAATGTAGATAGCCCTAGTGCATCCAGTATTAAAAATATTTTCATTATCCTTACTAAAGAGTGGGCAATAAATATGGTTAAAAAGGCGCACAAGGAGGTATATAATAAGTACTCAGGGTGAGCTACCCAGGTAAGTGGATAAGTGTCGAATAAGACATCCCTAACCGTACCGCCGCCTAAAGCAGTGATGCAGGCGATGAGCATCACGCCAAAGAAATCCATTTTTTTTCGGCCAGCTGCTAAGGCTCCGGTGATGGCTTCGACACAAATGCCGATAATAAAGAGATAGTGGAGTAACATAAGAGTTGTTGCTGTTAAAAAAAACAATGATAACACTTTTAAAACAAATGACGAAATACTGTTCTTTGGCTAAAATTTAATAATAGGTATTATAAATGCCTTCAATGGCAGTGGAGTTAGTTTGATGGATATGAATACTGAAAGTCAGTCGTACTCATTAATCGATAGTATGGATCGTGGTTTACGAGAAAATATTATAAGACTAGATCAAAAATTAAAGGGTCTACGTGCTGAGGTTGCAGCAAAATTGGAAAGTCCTTTTTTAGTTGAAGAAGACATTCGTGATGAGTATGTTCAGAAGTTATCTGTTATCTCTGACGAAATTAATGCTGCGATTGGAGGTATAGAGACTTTGGTTCACTTGGTTTCCTCTGAAGATCAAGAAATGACGAACCAATTTTTGCAAAGTGAAGAAATGCGAAAATTTAGTGAAATGATCTCTGATAATCTAGAAAAGATTACCGAAATTAAAGCTAGATTTTAATTTATTCTCAAATCATTTGTAACTGTTCAGGCAATGGCGTCAACTTAAGGAATTAACCCTGTTCACTTATTTGTAGCCTGGTTGCTTGCAACCAGGGAGGGCGATGCTCAATGTAGCCCAGTTGCAAGCAACTGGGCTACATTGTTCTCTTCCAAAGATGGCGCTCCCCGCATTCAGTGTGAACGATTACTAGTTATCACTGGAAAAACTTGTTGGAGCGCGTTACCCCCACTTTTAAATACTCGTCGGTTTTTGATATTGTACTGCGAAGATGGGTTTCTCATATTCTAGCGTTGCAATACTGTATTGGTTTTTCTTTTGTCTATAGAGTTTGGCTAGGAACCTAATATTAATCAATACAATGGTCGCCAAAAGAATAATGATGATGCTCGGGGAACTAGGCATTTGTGTTGTCCTTGCCAAGTAATCTGAGACTAACGGAGGGAGGCCAGCTGCAATACTTGC
>DAIAOV010000105.1:6425-10536 GCA_027437055.1 Legionella sp.
CTGTAGAGTATACGATTGACAAGGCAGTACAGCGGATTTGTAAGGGGAATAATTCAGTTAATAAAACAGTGGCCACACTGTAATAGCATGCACAAGGAATAGAAATGGCTAATTGCATTAAAATAAAATAAGTTGCATCGCCGTAATTAATCACATGCATAAAGGGATAAGCTAAAATCAATAAGCCACTGCTGGCAAAAGTTAACATTTTTAGCCTATCTTGTTTATCCGATAGCCAACCAAATACAGGGATAAGCAGGGTGACAAATAATAACGATAGCGTATTAGACGTCATAATCAGTGAACGAGAAATATGGGCATACTGAATAGCATGTAAAGGGATATAAAGATAAAAAAAGAACCCAGTGGTGACAGATAAAAAACTGGAGAAAAATGCAAAATGGAACATGAATGGATATTTTTTTACAAAGTGCAGTGATTGTTTGTAAATGTCTAAAGTTGAAGGTTTTTCCCTATTAGAATAATAAATAATATAAGCCAGACTCTCAGGCATTTTGGCTCGGATATAAAATCCAATACCTGTTGTTATCAATGCAAATAGAAAAGGGATACGCCACAGATTGACATATTGAGGATAAAGATTTGAATAATAACGAACGCTCTCAACTACGATACAAGCGATTAAATAACCAGCTTTTACTCCTACTGACGACCAGCATCCCCTAAATCCTCTTTTCTTACTATCACCACTTTCTACAAGTAATGAGGAGGAATTTAAAAACTCAGATCCTAATGCCATGCTTTGGATAATTCTTAAAGTTAATAAAAAAGCAGCAGCAAATAAACCGATGCGATCATATCCAGGGATAACTCCAATTAAAGATGTAGATACTCCCATAATAACAATTGATCCCATAAGGACATTTTTACGACCATATAAATCTGAAAGTAAACCTAATATGAATGCGCCAATCGGTTTTGCTAAATAGGAAATGAAAATAAGGGATAACATAACCGTTGGCTTATCTTTATGAACTCCCAAAAGAGCTCGAGATAATTCAGAAGACAAAAAATAGCAAATGGACATATCATAGGCCTCTACGATATTTCCCATAAGCCCACCTAATATAGCTTTATTCTGATGTTTCATATTCACCCTGTTTTGACGAAGCGTGCGAAGCAAGCCAGTCACAATGATTAAATAGAGGATTTAACATATTAGAACAATATTGTCCTATTTTATAAAAATCCTCTTGCTTGTTAGAGAATATTTCATGGGTATGAGCGCAAGATTTTCGGCTGGCAAGGGAGTAAATAACATAATGCTCATCTATTTTTGCGGCAAGAGATAAGCCTATAGGAAATGAATGTTTGATTTGTTTTATATAATAAAGCTCATCATAACGCTCTTGATTATATAAAGTCTGCCAATAGGCTTGTGTACATAGATTAAACCATAAGGGATTATAAGATTGGTCATAACGCCAGAGTGGACTGCTGAATAAATTAAACTCCATTGCTGGGGTCGAAGAAAAAGTAAGTATCTGGTTGTTTGGGTTGATGCGTGTTAATGCGATATGGTTTATTTCATGTATTCCTAATATATCTCTAAATACATTGGAAACTTTATTCTTAAAAGCAAAAAGAACTTCTAAAAACAGTGGGTGCGGTACTAAATCATTACGGCTATTGTCCATGACTTGTTCTTATCCTACATTCCTTGCGGATGGCTAAAATGCTTCACTGAAGATAAAGCCAGGTCTATAATTTTTTTAGATTGCTCTTCATTGGCATTGATTAAACTAATATCGTTAATCAATTCCATCAAAAAATTAGGAATCTCTTGTTTTTCTAGGTCGCCATTATATAGACATGCTGCTCTTGTGAAAATATAGTGAAGCAAGTTTTTGCTTATAGCTATCTTATTTTGTGAGATCCCTTGATCATTATGAGCATCACCGAATAACAACCAACCAGGCGAAACATGTAGTTTCTCTGCAATTTCCATGAGCTTGACTGGCTCTGGTATCGCTTCTCCCCGTAAGTATTTTCGGCATATCTGAACAGAATAACCAGTTATTTCTGCTAATTTATGAATGCAAACTCCAGAAGTGGAGCGTTGTGAATTAAATCCGGCAGCAATCATTGCATCACGAAGGCGGTAAGCGAACTGTTTGGTTAGGTTAACTTTTTCCATGAGGATACAAATGGCCTGAATACTAAGAACTAGCTAAAGTGTAACAAAGCGAAGGGCAACCTGCAAATTAAGGCACAAATAGAAACTTAAAGTTTCCATTAGAAATTAATTGTTGACATTGGAAACTATTTTGTTATAATCTCTTGCGAAACGAAGGAAAAAGTTTCTAAAGTCCAAACAAGGAAGCAGTGATACACGATGGAACAAGTATCACTTAACAGTCCAATTAAAGAGGAAAGTGGCATAACCATAGCAGCCAACCTCGCTCAATTTGGGTCTGAATAGAATCCCCTTTATTCAGACCATTCTCTCAGCAATAGAATGAGGCGAATAAAATATTATGATGTAGTTGCTAGTCTAATAAAAAAACTGATTCTATAATTAATCAGTAATGGAATAAGTCAAATAATTTCGGATGACGAAGGGATATTCAGAAATGATTCAAAATTGACTTAGAAGGAAATACTCAATGTATATTACTGAGAATAAAAGTATTCCTACCTTGCCTCACCTTCTTGATCTACGGGCTTCAGAACTACCTGATCAGATTGCTTTCAAATTCTATGATGCCAAATCAGGGCTTTTGCAATCTTTGACTTATAAAGAGTTGAGAGATAAATCAATTGCGGTGGCGGGACTATTACAAAAAGAAATGAAGGCTGGGGACAGAGTGCTTCTGGTCTATCCTCCTGGTTTTGAATTAATCATTGCCATGTTCGGCTGTATGTATGCCGGTGGAGTATGCATATTAACTTATCCCCCTATGAATGATAAATTAGTTCGAAAAATGCAGCATATTATCGCCGACTCTAGACCAACTCTCGCGTTATGTGTCAAAGATTTCTCACATAAGTTCAAACAGTTAAAACTAGTGAAATCATTATTTAAAGTTCCATTAGTAAGCCGTCTGTCCAAACGAATGTTGCATAAGGTGTTTGAGTTATCTAATTGGGATGTGGAGCGCTTAAAATGGGTGGTTACCGATCAGGTAAAAAAAGATACTGCTTATAATCCTATAGAGATTACCCCTGAGCAGTTGGCTTTATTCCAATACAGCTCTGGCTCAACAAGTCGACCTAAGGGAATTATGCTAACCCATCAAAATTTAATGCATAATATTGAGACCATACATACGGAAATATGTGATGGGCAACCTAACCTTACCGCTTGTTTCTGGTTGCCGCCCTATCATGACATGGGCCTTATAGGAGGCATTTTTTCTCCTATTTTTGCGAAGTCGCCATCTATTTTATTATCCCCCATAGACTTTCTACGTAGGCCTTTGACATGGTTAGAATTGATTACTAAGCATAAAGTAACTATCACAGGGGGTCCCAATTTTGCATATGAATATTCCGTTAATAAAATTACCCCCGAACAAAAAAAATCACTGGATTTGAGTTCTTGGAAGATTGCCTTTTGTGGTGCTGAACCAATACATGCGGCCACTCTCGAAAAGTTTTATGAGTACTTCAAGGAATGTGGTTTTCGTCATGAAGCTTTTAGCCCCTGCTATGGGCTAGCTGAATCTACTGTGTTTGTCAGTTCGGTTGGACTATTTCAAAATTACCCCGCAGGTTGTTTTTCTGCTACCTCCTTAAAGCAAAAAGAAGTATGCGAAATTGCTGTATCTGATAAAGATGCAAAATTATTAGTGAGTGTAGGTAAGCCTGCATTTAATATAAAAATTGTGGATCCAGACAATTTAAAGTCTTTATCTGAAAATAATGTGGGTGAAATTTGGATAGAGCAGAATAAAAGCACAGCACAAGGATATTGGAATCAGCCAGAGTTAACCAAAGAAATATTTCAAGCAAAACTAGCAGGGGATCATGCCACAACATCTTATTTAAGAACAGGGGATTTGGGATTTATTCTAGGGCAATCGCGCTAAAAATCGCTTGACATTAGAATCTGAGCGAGATACCGATTATCCCAACCTGCTTTATTTCG
>DAIAOV010000106.1 GCA_027437055.1 Legionella sp.
GGCATTATTTTTCCATAGAATCCTGAAAATTCTCTCTTTTTGGATTGAATTGAAAGGTGAGATCTTTCGTCTAAAGTTGTGTGCCAATTAACATTTTTATACTCTCAGGCCCTAGTAAAAATGGGTGAAAATCAATATTGGGTTTGATTACATATCTGGGGTAAAAGCGAACTGCAAATGAATAATTTTGAAAAGGATTTGATAGGTTAAGGCAAAAATAGATTGTTTTTAATCAAAATGAGTAATTTATAAGCCAAACAAAGCGCTCTTTCATTAACTGCTCGCATAATAAGTTACTTTATACAAAGTTAAGATGGCAAGTAATACTTTGATTTTTTGTAATAAATAGATTCGATATAAGTCATAATAACCATTTATTTATCAATAAATTGAGCCGATTCGCTTTTGCCCCAGATCTGGAATTAGACCCAATATGGGAATTTGCGACTTTACGTTAATCCTGGTTGCAAGCAACCAGGCTACAAATATGTGGTTGTAATTGCCGGGTTAACAGCTGCCTTGGCGTTATTGTCTAATAAGTCGAATATTCCTATCGTTAAGAGAACAGGGTTCGGTAGAGCGAAACGGATTAATATCCAAGCCTCCTCGACGAGTATAGCGACCATACACTGTGAGCGATTTAGGTTGGCATAGGGTCATAATATCGGTAAAAATACGCTCAATGCATTGTTCATGAAATTCATTGTGATTTCGAAACGACACGAGATATTTTAGTAAACCTTCATGGTTGATTTTTTTACCCTTATAGGCAATCTGAACAGAGCCCCAATCAGGTTGATTCGTCACCAAGCAATTTGACTTCAGTAAATCAGAATATAAAACTTCTTCTACGTGTTCATCTGAAGTAGTAAGAAAATCACTATTTACCATATAAGCAGAACATTCAATATCTAAAGTATCCAGACAAAGGCCAGAAAAAGCGGTATGAAGTATTTGATTTTTTAGCTCAGTTAGAGGCATGATGGATACAGCGACTTCCACATCAATGCAATGACTCAAATCGCGTTTTATTGTCTGTTCAACAGCATGCGCATCAGTAAATACATGGTTGTTAAGGGAATTAAAATAAAGTTTCAATGACTTGGATTCAACAATAAAAGGGGAGTGGCAATCATAGGAGATGACTGCAATGGCAACCATAGGTTTTCCTTTAGGGTTGAGCCAGGATACTTCATAATGATTCCAGCAATCAAAACCATGGAACGATAAAGTGGTTGAATCTAAATTAATTTCTTTTCGTTTTGGCGCTCTAGGTATGGCATAAAGCCTTTCAGGATTGTAGCTTGCATCGTATTCAGATTTTTGTCCAAGTTCTGATTGGTTGACCATATTCTGATAATTGTTTTTTAGTTCCTTATTCATGGTTGAAGACTCCAAAATATGAATGATTTGAGTAGTGCTATACCTGATAAGGATTGTATTGTATCACGTTACGTGAGGGTCAAGAAAATTCTTTCTAAACGCTACCCTTCATTTCTTTGAACAAAATGGTGTAAGTCTCTTGCCAATGATAAGAATGGCTGGGCTCGGAATTAATTGATAGAGAACTCACCTGTTTATTCCCTAAGAGAGCAGCATTGCTATAGAGCAGTGCAAACTCTTGGGTGCTCTCAATCAGTGGTGAAATTAAAAATTCTGCTTTTGCCATATTGGTTATTAGGCGATATTGTTTTTTTACGCCACTTTTAAGCTCAATGTCAATCAGCAATGGATTAGCTTTGAAAAAAGTTAAGGCCAAAAGTCCATAGAATGTGGGTTTTATGTCTATTTCGAGCAATAAAGGATGATTGATATTGGGTACTTTGATTACTTCTCCTAGAGCATGTTGTTCTTTAGCGACTAATGTTATAACTGGTGGTGAGGCATTACGCTTTCTTAGCAATAAAAAATCGTTGATAAGTTGTGTGGGTTGATAGTCGTTTAACAATAAAGGCCAACTCATGCCGTCTTCTAATGAGGGCAGCCTTTCATCTATAGGCTCTATTTTAAAAATTATATTATCGGGCCGGTGTTCACTTAGTAAATGGGCTTTATTTTTCTTCGCTAGCCAAGGAGTAAAGACAGAGTAGCTTTGAAGCACGGGACGGGGAGCCCACGGAATTTCTGAGGCTATTAAGTATGCTTGGTTGTAGGAGTAGATATCAGTTGTTCCTTGTATTTTGGGAAAGGAAGCTTGTTGCTTCATAAAATTCAGACTCAAAGTAAAATTTTGATGGAGCCAGCTTTTATTAGTGCACCTATTTTTCAGGCCGTGCCAAGCTGATGCGTAGGTAGATAAAATGTTTTTAGATATTGAGATTTGCGTATAGTGGGCAGCGATATAATTGGAGGAATAAAGGCAGAATAAGATGATGGGAATGATTATTTTGGAGTTAAAAAGATAAGGTAAAAGAAGAGCCGCGATTAAGATTGACGTACTGGCTATGAAAGCATGGCCATAATGACGGGTGAATCCAGTTTTAAAAGAAAGAAATAGAAAAACGAAAAACAGGCACAATAAAAAAAAGCGAGAAATAAACGGGATCTGTTTTTGCCAAGTAATAGAGAAACATATTAATAATGCCGCGCATAAATAGATAATGATTTCATTATTGTTGCCTGTAAAAGCCATTGCTTCGGTAAAGCCAGAGGCTAGAACGAGACTAGTTATTAAATAATGAAATAAATAGGTTATTGACTGTCCGGCCCCGATCCAAAACAGCATCATTGAAACTAATGGGGATGCCAGACTAATAAATACTAGAGTAGTATGCTTATGCCAGAGAAAAAATAGGGTACAGAGTAATGCAATAGTAAGACAGATAATCAATAAAGAGCCTTTGATTAGAGGTAATAAACCAAAGGGGGTAAAAAGGAATGCCACAGCAAGTTTTGTATGAAATGGGATGGGAGTAGAATGTTTGGGTATGGCTTCATTAATACTAAGAGTTTTATAGCAAGTTAACCCAACCAATAAAGGATAGATAAACAATAAAGAGTCACGAGCATAAGTCATTACCAAGAGATTTATTGCCAAAAATAGTGTACAATACCATTTAATGCCTTTCATTAACAAAATGAGACTTATCCAATAAGCACAGGCTAAATAGAGGCCGCCTCCTATCATCATCCAGTCTGTTGCGGGATGATAAGCTTTTGTATAGATGGATGAATAAGGTCCCAGAGTAAAAATAATGTCATTACCAAAAGAAAGTCCCAATGCTACTGCTTGGTTTAACCCAAGAGCCCAAGAGGAATCAAGGCCTGGCGCCGGCATTTTAGGAGAGAAGGGAACTAAGACACTGATGAGAATGAAGAGTAATATTAGTTTTAAAGGAAAGTTGCTATATTGGTGAATAACAGATAGTTTACTAGAGCCTTGCATGAAAACATGGGTTAAATATTTTTCATTTAATGGTTGGACTACAGATTTTGATGAGATTTCATGCATGAGGACTATTAATATATAAGCTAAGTGTAATGCTACAAAATTTTGAACTATTCATTTGTATTTGACAATAAAAAGTATTTTGACTAATCTTGAATTGTGCAATGCAGCATAAGGAGCTTGAAATGACTCAGCAATATTTTTCTCAGAAAATGTTTAATCCACTGGAAAAACCAATACAGGAGTTAATTGAGTTGCATGTGAAAACATTCCAGAACTTTTCATATATTACTCCAGTAGAATTGTTTAATGTTTTAAAACCAGAAGAAGTTCTAGAAAGAAATATAGAAACTATGGTTAAAAATGGACATAAGGCTTTGGATTATATGCACAATTTATTTTCCATTATGGAAAGAAATTTGCTTACCATGTCCGATACAATAATGGCTAATGCGCAACAAACAATAAAACAGACCTCGTTAGCAACACAAAAAAATATACAAAAAGCTACTAGTACAGCTCAGCGTACTGTTAAAAAAGCAACGTCTGTTATGAAAGAGGCTACTCAAAAAACAGCAAAAAAAGCTGAAGCAGTTACTCGTAAAAGTAAAAAAGAGGCTACTAAAATAATGAAGAAAGCGACCAAGACCGCTTCTTCTGTAGCTAAAAGTGTTGCCAAGCCAAGTACTACAAAAAGCAAAGCTAAGACCGGTAAAGTAGCCGCAAGTAGCAAACCCACTAAACCTGAAGTTAAAAGTGTGTCTTCTTCCATAATAGAAAAACCAAGCACTATGGGTAAAGTAGAAGCTAAAGTTCATGATACAAGGCAAGTAAGTCCTCTTTCAGTCCCTACTGTGACAAAGGATTTGGAGCCTAATAAAAAAGATAGACCTTTGATGTAATCTTATTGGAATTAATAGCAATAAGATTATATCGTTCTGAATGCTCAATTGAAAAAGTTGGGTCAAAATGACCCAACTTATAACTGCTATTCCTAATCTATTGTTTCTCTCAGTGGCTCCATTTACACTATGCTTTGTTTTCAACAAGTACGTTAGTGAACATCATGAATCCCATTCATTTGTTAAAAATATGGTTAGATGACGAAAAAAAATTAGGCGTACCTAATCCTCAGCAGGCTGTCCTTTCTACAACAACAGTGACAGAAATTCCACATAGCCGCGTCGTTGCTATTCGTGAGATCAATGAAGAAAGTCTTATCTTTTTTACTCAAAAAAGGACGCGAAAAGTACAGGAGCTCCATAATAATCCGGCTGCATCCTTTACTTTTTGGTTTGAGATGTCATCGCGAGAGGTAATTCTTGAAGGGACTGCCATTCCTTTGCCACCAGACGAAAATAAAAGATATTGGGAAGGATATTCTCGCGAAGCACAGATTCGTTTTTATAGTTATGCAGAAACCTCATCCAATCCCATTGCCAATAAAGAGATTTTAGAACTTAAAAAGCGCAAAATTGAACTTGAATATCAAAATCAGTCATTGCCTGTAAGTGATCTTTATTATGGTTTTAGATTCAAACCTCAGAGAATGGTTTTTTATTCTTATCGCACTGATGAGTTATCTGACGTCGTGCACTATGTTTATCAAGGGGAGAATTGGATCAGTCAAATTTTATCACCATAGCGAGTTTGGATATAACACGGAGAAAGAAGTAATGAAAAAACAATGTTTCATTGCACTAGGTCTTTTATTAGGGACTATAGCAGGGATTACACAGGCAAAAAATGAGACGACTCATCGTATAGAGCAATTTTCTAATGATAAAGTGAACGTTTGGAGAACTGTTATTTATCCAGTGCCTGGACAAGCACTAACAATGCACAGACATGAACATGATAGGGTTGTTGTGGCACTGACTAATGGTTTATTAAAAATAACTAATGATAAAGGGAAAATACATTACTTAAAATTGGAAAAAGATAAAGCTTATTACCTTACTAAAGATAGAGCCAATGAATTACATAACGATGTCAATATGACTAATCATGAGATTAAAGTAATGGTTATTGAGCTGAAATAAAGAGGTAGTAAAGTTGTCTGTAGTACAGGTTCAACCTGTTTTGTACTACTGCTTTTTCATTCATCTTTTGTTCATTGGATATATGCTATGCTTTAGTAAAACATGTTCATTAGATCATTCCAATAATGTATACACAAAGAGGATTAGAGGTTACTACTCATTCTCGTGAAGTTATCGAAAGTATTGATTATTTTCACGAGCAAGTACTTGGTTCTGGAGTTAATGGTGGTGCTATTTTACAAGCAGCGCAACAAAATCCTAATAATTTATTAATTCAAATTTATGCGGCAGTTTACTATTTATATGCTCAAGAGGATGAGATTGATAAACTTGCTAAAAGTCATCTTATTGCAGCTGCCAAACTTTGCGAGGATGCTAATGAACGGGAACAAATTCTTTATCAAGCGGTGCTTCGTTGGTCTCAACGAGACTATATGCAAGCCATTAATTTGCTGGAACACCTTATTGAGCTTTTTCCAAGAGATACGTTAGCACTTAAAATACTTGAATGGCTTTTTTATTGTACGGGACAAGCGTTTCAGGCAGAGCGTTTTTTACGTGTTTGTGAGCAATGTGCTTCGGTTAATCAAGATGAATCTCATTTTTTAGCAATACATTCTTTTGCATTAGAGCTGTGTGGTTATTACTCCCAGGCTAGGGAAATGGCTGAAAAAGCAATTGCAATGAACTTGCTTACTCCTTGGGCTCATCATACCCTAGCTCATGTCTCTTTATTAGATCATGATATATCTGGTGGAATTAAACGGTTACGGAGTCTACAAAGTAGTTGGGAGCACATTCTCCCTTTATTAAAAAGTCATAATTCCTGGCATTTGGCTTTATTTCACTTAGCACAAAGAAATGAACAAGAAGTGATGAAATTATATCCTGATATTTTTGGTACTTTACCTAATACCGTATTAGAGCAACTTGATGCAATTTCTCTGTTATGGCGCATGGATATGGCTGGATTACCTCAGGATAAGCAGTTCTACTCCATAGTCACTTATTTAGGAGATCATCCTTTTGAGTATTATATTGGCTTTAACAATGCTCATTTTATCTATGTATTAGTACGCGCCAACCAAAAAAAACTGGCTAATGATTCTTTAAAGCACATGGAAAAAGCGTTTCAAGATACCCCTACTAAAGCTTTGTGGAGTAACACGGTATTGCCTCTATGCCAAGGTATTTATGCTTTTGCTGATGCCGATTATAAAAAAGCCAGTGAATTAATTGGACCAGTTATTGAGCAAAGATCACGTGTAGGAGGTAGTGATGCTCAGATCGAGTTATTTGCCCAGACTTATCTCCTTTGTTTGTTAAATACACAACAACGAGATAAAGCACAGCAATTCTTCACGCATCATTTATCACATTATAAAGGTACTGCCTTAGAAGAATGGTGGAACACTCACCTCTAAATTATTCTCACCAAATCAAGTTCCTTAATCGTCGCCAGTGTATTATGATACGCAACACTTAATTGAGCATGGATTGATATTGTCATAGTGATTAAGTAAGAACAATTTGGAGGTGCAATGGCTGAGGAAATAGGGTGCATGTTACATACCATAGGGTGGTTCTATGCTACCCGTGATTGAAACGAAGCGATTGATATTGCGTACTCCAACATTAGGTGATGAAAGACCACTCAATCACGCTATTAATGCCTCTTTACCTGAGCTGCAACGATGGATGCCTTGGGCTTCAGATCCTAGTCTTGAACCGACAATACAATTTGTGCGCGATGGTATCGAAAGTTGGCGCAATGAACCACAAAAAGATTTTCCCATGGTTGTAGTTCATAAAGAGTCTCAAGAGATAATTGGCGCTACGGGGTATAATGATCGCAGCAACCCTAGTGTTCCTTTCTTTGAAATTGGTTATTGGTTGGCGACAAAATATACTGGACAGGGATTAGCTACAGAAATGGTTAGTGCGCTGACGCGTTTTGCTTTTGAGCACTTGCATGCAGTAAGAGTACAGATTATGACCCAAGTTGAGAATATTCGCAGTAGACGAGTTGCTGAGCGATGTGGTTTTAAGCTTGAAGCGACAATGCACAACCATTTTGTTGATTGTCTCACAGAAAAACCTACAGATGACTTATTATTTGTATGTTTTAAGCTGAGTCCTGACTAAGCCAATTAATCTAATTGAGGCTTCTGTTATCCCTTGCAGACGTATTGGCAGGGCCAGAGTGAAACCGCCTAGGGGGGGCATAGTTTGAGCATTCGCCACATTTTCTACCAGATATTTACCTGCACCAAGCAGGATTCGATGTACTGGATAGCCACTTTCTGGGGTATCTGGGCTTAAGGTATCAATTCCTAAACCTCTTATGCTGCGCTGTAGTAATAATTGAGCTGCTGCTTCAGATACTGACGGAAAACTCAGGTTATTACGGTATTTATCAGGATTGGACCAATATTTATCCCAGCCTGTGTAGATAATAACAAAAGAGCCTTCTGGAATAAGGCCATAGTTATTTTCAAAATCGCTAATATCTTCAACTGGTAAACGATAGGCTTCATGAGCTATAGAAGAAACGTCAATAACGACGCAAGGCGCTAATAATTCTTGTAAGGGCAATTCATCTGTCGTTTTACCACCTGGGATACAATGAGCTGATGAGTCTATATGAGTACCTATACCCGCATGCATTTTAAACGCTTGAACTTTAAATCTTACGGCCGTAGTACAGTCATAGTAATTCAACATGGTTTCGGGTGTAAAACCACAACCACCCTCCCAACAAGGACTATCTTGATTTACACTATGACTTAATTCTATGAGCTCGAAAGGAAATTGCTCCATCACTAATTATTAGAAGAGGATCATTGCAATAGGGTATCGCACTTTGATTATTTTACCAATGGCGCAAAATTGCTGAAAAGCAAGGGTTCAAGTTTCCTAATTCAAACAAAACCACTAATAAGTGGCAAGCGCTTATTGAAACATAGAGATTCCTATCCCGTGTACACGTTAACAGGACTAGTAATAAGTGACGTTTAAATTGTGCTCTTTGTGCGGTTATTTGGGTCGTTATTGATGTAAATTGGGCAAGGTGTTAAGATTGGTTGTCACATGATAGACCTTTATTAGTTATTTACATTTAGAGTAGTGTGCTAAAAGAAAATAATACATCTGGAAAATAGATTGTTTAAAAAATAATATTTTTATGCACTCAGATGATGCCTTGCCTTAATTCAGGAGAAAAAATGAAAGTAAAGCATGACTCCAAAATACAAGAAAAACAGCCCTCCTCTGCAGAGCCTATTAAGCAAAAAGAGGAACACAAGGAAGTTCAAGATATGGGTGCTTTATTATGCAGGAAGCCTGAACAAGTCGACAAAGCTGCAGGAGAGGGGTTTACTAAGCTTAAGCAACGATACATCGAACAACGTTCAAAGAATAAAATTGCCCAACCTTCGACACATGATAATCATAATAATGATGTTTGTAACGAAGATACGGATGACGATAGGTTACAGTTTGACATGGAGCTTTAATACTGTATAGGGTTTAGGTTTGATTATTTTATGGAGGGTTGTAACGAACAATCCTCCATTCCCACGTTAATAAAGTGCATTAAAAACGCTCATCTGGTCTTAAGGTAAGTACTTCATATCCGTTATCAGTTACTAAAAGAGTATGTTCCCATTGTGCAGATAATTTGTGATCTTTTGTGACAACTGTCCAGCCGTCCCCTAACGTTTTGACTTCTTTACGACCCAAGTTAAGCATTGGTTCAATGGTAAAAGTCATTCCCGTTTGTAATTGTAATCCGGTGTTTGGTTTACCAAAATGGCTGACGTGGGGTTCCTCCCACATTGAGCTACCAATTCCATGCCCGCCATATTCACGCACTACTGAATACCCGCTTTGTTCTGCATGCTTTTGGATGATGCTTCCTATATCACCGAGCCGAATTCCTGGCTTCACTATCGAAATAGCTTTATATAGGCATTCTTGAGTAACGTCTACTAATTTTTTAGCAAAGGTCTTTACGTTGCCAACGAGAAACATTTTGCTTGTATCACCAATATAGCCGTCTTTTTGTACAGTAACGTCAATATTAAGAATATCGCCATCTCGAAGTATTTTATCGGAGGGGATGCCATGACAGACCACATGATTGATGGAGGTGCAAATGCAAGCAGGAAATCCATAATGGTTTAATGTTGAGGGAATAGCTTTCAAATCTTCAATAATATACCGACGACAAATCTGTTCCAGATCATTAGTTGTTGTACCGACAATAACATAAGGTTCTATCATTTGCAGTACCGATGCAGCTAAATTACCGGCAACGCGCATTTTTTCTATTTGTTCATGAGTCTTCGCTAACATCGTGTATTTCACCTTGTGATGCTTGATGTACTAAAATTTTGAGAATTTCAGAATAGGTAATCGATGGATTTTCTTCTGCCAATTTTCCTATTCTTATCCAATATTCCGCTTGAGAGTTAATAGAGCGACTCATTGCTCTGGCCATCAGTTTAGTTGCTTCATGTAACTCGTCAGAAATTTTTACTATGCCCATATATTCTCCAAAAAAAACCAATAATATAGTATTTTATAATAAAACGCTATATTTTGAAGTGAAATGTATTTGTTGATTAATTGGCACTTAATACGGAGCGCTAAAAAATTTATTTTTAACGTTACTTCGGGGAGCAAAAGTTCTTTTTAAGCTAAAAAGTCATTTGTACAAGGATAATCTTTTAAAAATTGAGATTTAGATGCAATAATTTGATAAGGCAAATAATAGGCCTCTTTCGAAACTCGCTGAATTGAATGAAGTGCGAGGAGGAGCGGAGCGCAGAACCGGAGTGTACACGCAAGTACATGAGGATTCGAGCACCGTACCGACGAAGCAATTCGCCGATACAGTAGCGTTTC
>DAIAOV010000107.1 GCA_027437055.1 Legionella sp.
ATTTTGTGATAATCCCTAAAGATAAAAGTGCTAATGTGACTCCAGTGGTAAGCAAAGTGGCTTGTGGAGCCGCAGAATCAGTGCCTTTAGTTAGAGTGACTAATCTTGTTAGAGTTATGGAAATTTTAAAAGAACAAGGCGTTTGGATTTATGGTGCTGCTGGTGAGGCAGAGCATTCTCTTTACCAAATAGATTGTTCTGGAACTATAGCAGTGGCTATGGGGGCAGAAGGAGAGGGATTAAGACGATTAACTCGTGAGCACTGCGATGGTTTATTTTCTTTACCGATGTTAGGTTCGGTAGAAAGTTTGAATGTCTCAGTGGCTACTGGCGTCTCTTTATATGAAGTGATTAGGCAACGAGGTGTTGGTCATGAGTGAATTAAAAGTTAAAGCAGCACAAGCTGCTCTGGCTTACATAGAAGACGATATGATAGTCGGAGTTGGCACTGGTTCTACCGTTAATTTGTTTATCAAAGAGCTGACTGCAATCAAGCACCGAATTGATGCTTGCGTTTCCAGCTCAAAAGCCACTGAAGCATTGCTTCGTGGCGTAGGCATTCCGGTAATTGATTTAAATTCAGTAAGTGAGTTACCAGTGTATATAGATGGGGCCGATGAAGTGAATCAGTACGGTGAAATGATTAAAGGTGGGGGCGGAGCGTTAACTCGAGAGAAAATTGTTGCCTCGGTTGCTAAACAATTTATTTGTATTGTTGATGAATCAAAAGTTGTCGTTCAGTTAGGCCGCTTTCCTGTTGCTGTTGAAGTTATCCCTATGGCGCGCAGTTATGTAGCAAGACAAATAGTTAAATTAGGTGGAGACCCTGAATATAGAGAGGGTTTTGTCACGGATAATGGTAATATTATTTTAGATGTTTATAATTTATCAATTGACGTGCCACAAAATTTAGAAGATCGCATTAAAGCGATTACTGGCGTAGTTGACAATGGTTTATTTGCCCATAGAGTAGCAGATACAGTCCTAGTGGCATCTGTTGATGGTGTGCGCCACTTAAAATAATGTGAGTTCAATAGCAAATAGTGCCGACCCGTATTTAAATAAAGGTTATTCGCATAATGGATAGACATAGAGTATTTGTAAATCGTATCTTAAATATGAGAAAAATTAAGCTGATTGGTTTAGATATGGACCATACCTTAATTCGTTATAACTCAGAAAATTTCGAATCTCTGGTTTATCAATTAATCAAAGAAAAATTAGTAGAAATAAAACATTATCCCGAAGCGATACGAAAGCTGACTTTTAATTATCATGATGCGATTCGCGGTTTAGTAATAGATTGTAATAATGGTAATATCTTAAAGCTCAGTCGTTATGGGGCAATTAGGCAAAGTTATCACGGTACTAAGCAGATTAGCTTTGCAGAGCAACAGGAGATCTACAGGAGTATTTATGTTGATTTAGGCGATCCTAATTACATGCCCATAGATACTTCTTTTTCTATTGCATTTTGTGTTTTATATAGTCAATTAGTTGATTTAAAAGATGAATTACCCATCCATGAAATGCCTAATTATCAAACCATAGCCAAAGACGTACAATATTGTGTGGATAAGGTGCATTCTGATGGTAGTTTAAAAGGCATTATCAGTAAAGATTTAGAAAAATACGTCTTAAAAGAAAAGGCGGTGGTTGATGGCTTAAAACATTTTATTCGTTATGGTAAAAAGATTTTTATCCTGACTAATTCGGATTATTCTTACACCAAATTATTATTAGATTATGCAATTACTCCCTATTTAAACTTTGGTGAGACATGGCAGGATTTATTTGAATATGTTATCACCTTGGCTAATAAGCCACGTTTCTTTTATGATAATTTACGGTTTTTATTGGTTAATCCAAGTAATGGGGCTATGACCAATATTGAAAGTGAACTAAAGCCGGGTATTTATCAGGGAGGTAATGCAAAAAAATTTACTGAAAACCTACAGGTTAGAGGTGATGAGATTCTCTATATTGGGGATCATATCTATGGTGATATTTTACGATTGAAAAAAGATTGTAATTGGCGGACTGCGCTAGTGGTTGATGAGTTAGGGCAAGAGATAGCTGCTCAGCTTAAAGCGTTACCTGTTGAGAAAAAAATTGTTGAAGCAATGGCTGTTAAAAAGAAACTAGAAGAGCAATATGTCACGTTGCGTACTCAAAGTATTGATGAAAATTCAAAACAATACGCGAAGGAAATTCAAGAGCTACAATTGCAAATTTCAGCCTTAGATTTACAGATTTCCAAATTATTAAGAGAGCAGAGTGCTTTTTATAATCCAAAATGGGAGAGAGTATTTCGTGCAGGGGCTGAGGAAAGTTACTTTGCTAATCAGGTAGAACGATTTGCCTGTATTTATATGGAAAAATTATCAGATTTTCTTGAGAATTCACCTATAACTTATTTTCGTGCGAATAGGCGCTTATTACCGCATGATATAGATATCTAAGAGTTTGCTAATTAATTTTACTAAAAAGAACGTAAGTGTTTTATAAAGTAGGTCGCGCCCTTGGCCCGACATGAGATTGTTTATTTTATGAACGATAATGCTAATAAAGAGCGCATTTGTCGGGCCAGGGGTCCGACCTACCTATTAAGTGGACGCCATTAAGCGTTCACGCAGTAGTTAACAATAATGGATTATGATATGATCTTTTTTAGATCATTTCGATCCGAATAAAATCAACAAGTTAACTTTACATTGTCTTAAAAAAGTATAAAAAAAATTATATGGAATTAACTTATTTTCTTAAGTTTTTCTTAAGGTTTTCCCTTTATACTTTTAGTTGTAAGTAACAGGGAGCTGAGATGCAAGTATTAATTGTCGAAGACAGTGCGTTTAATGCATTTTGTTTACGTCGTTTATTAGAATCAGAAGTTACACCGACCATGGTAACTATAGTTCATGACAGTGAAGCGGCGATGTCCTATGTCAATAATAATGTACCCGATATGGTTATCATTGATGGTGATTTAGGTGCCACAAATGCTCCATATTGCAATGGTCCGGCATTAACAGAATCCTTGCTACAACAATATCCTTATCTCCCTATTATTGCATGGTCTGATTCTGAGACCATGCGAGAAGACTTTGCAGTTGCTTTTATGCGTCATAACAAACTTCTCAACGAATATAACATTTGGACCAAAGTGGTAGGAAGAGATCTCATACGCAAGACATGGTCTTATTACTTTGGTGAGTCGATGAGGGAACATGATGCTGTTTTTTCCTATAATCAGGCAAACACCGTTATGGCCAGTGCTGCGTCGACTTGAAGAATGGATGATTTACATTATAGCCTTGAGCGTGCCTCTCTTGTTCAAAAATAATCACAGTTAGTATTTACTCCATCAAATTGGAGTGTCAATTTACAGTTGATTCAAAAAAGACCATGATGTAAAATCGTTGCTTATTCTTGAAAATAAATAAACGGTATATATCATGAGCATACATTCCCTCCCTTTAGAAGATCGAATTTCATACTTGAAATCAATAGTAACGAATATGCAGTTACTCCACAGAGCTGGGGCTTATTCATCTATTGAATTAGGCTTTAAACAATTTGATGATCTTTGGGGAGGGCCGCAAAATAATCAGCAACTTGATGAATTAACCGCACGTATTGCGTGTTTGTATTATCTATCTTTGTACCAGCTATTGCTATTGAGAAATGATATTGATATCACAGTGGGTTTATCGCAATTAAAAACTGCAATCGAAATGGACAAGTATATTAAACAAGTTAACCGGGTACTAACGGACTCTCCTGCTACCAGTACTGCAGGCGCTATACTTGATCTCAGTACTAATGCGGCAAACTCAATAAATACTTTATTAGATTTAGTTAAAAAAAAGAACTTAGAATTAACGATAGGTGCATTAATTAATGATTGCTTGCAACAAATAGATCATAGTATTGAATATATTAACCAAGATAATTTTGCCGAGCATCAGAACAACATTTTGACAATCATGTCTCGTCTTTCTATTTCATTTGATAAGCAAACTGAGATCAATCACGATATTGAGGCACATTCTTTATTTAGCACATTATACGCTAAATTAGCCTCGGTATATGTACGCAGTTTAGCATTTGAAATGAGGGCGAAGGACTCTATAGCGGAAAAATACACTGTTTTTGAACATCTAGGAAGGGTTAAGCAGGCGGTAATGCTGCATGATTCAACAACAGAAATAGTCAATACTGAATTAAATCAAGCATACAAACAATTGCAAAAAGACATCGATGTAGAATTAGAACAATTGGCGCTAATGGATTATAGCAATTGCACTGAAGAAACTGCTTGCCTAATGGAAAAGAGATTGCAGTCTATATTATTAGCTACTTTCGATGAAGATGGCCTCTATGGTGAAGAGGAATCGGTTAAAAGAGGTAGGTTTTTTTTAGCGTGTTATAACGAAACTAAAAGATTATTAGCTGCAAATTCACAGAATATTAAAGTAATTGAGGTAACAGTAAACCTGTACAAGCTACTTCAATTCTTTCATCACAAAACAGCAATAACAAGTCCCTCAACGGAAGAGTTAGAACAGCTTGGATTGAAGATTGATTGTGAAGAATTATTATGCACGAGAGATCATGATGATTTTTTATCTAGAATTGAATCTGTTAAATCAAGACTAAAAGCTAAAAGGATATCACTGGTTGGAGACATACCACTTGTAGATGATGAGCAATTAAAATCACATTGGGTGAGTGCGGCTTCAAAATTAAATCATGAACAACAACATTTGTTGGTTTTAATTAATTATTATTTTGCTTTTTACTATCATCTAATGATAGGACATTACCAAGGTCTAGATAAGCGTAGAGAAAGAACCATTTTGGTTTCAAAAGCAATTTTACATTATGAAACGGCACAATCCATCAGAGCTACCTATTTAGAAGAGCTTGAGGGTGCTGCTTATGGGGATGTGGCTTTGCTTTCTTCCTGTCAGAAAAATTACCAAGATCATTGTACTTATAGTCTTCCTCATCTTATTAAATTCTTAACGACAGAAATTGCAAAAGCTGATGAGTTGTTTGTAAAAAAAGATTTTGCTAATGCAGCACCTCTCTACATGGCTTGTTGGGAGTTTTTGAATAGTCATCCAGTACTGATAGTGAATAATTCTGTTATTCAACCGAAACAAATTTTATTGAATGCGGCTCGTACTTACCGCTTAGTGAGTGAATATTCTAAAGCCTGGTCCTGTTATGCCCTCTTGCTAAAATCGCCAGATTTACTCTCATTATCAGAACTATTTGAAATAAGAGCCTTTTTAAGTGAGCATTTGAAATCTCTATTTTTAGATATAAACGATCGCTGTGTACTTGAAAACATGTATTACATGATTTCTGAGCGTATCGGCAACAGTGTGGCTCAACTAAAACAAATGGTGTTGCATGGACCAAGAGAGTGGCAAGGGCAAGCATACAGCGAATTGATGACCACTTTTAGTAAGAACAAAGAGTTATATCATGTCTTTGTCCATGAAGTGGCTTCACTATATCAAAGCCATATAAGACAATATGAAGAATTAAAAGAGACCACGCCGATTAAACTCTTCTTGAAAGAGAACTTTCACTGTTATGGTCAAGTTTTATATGACATTGCCGCAAATATAAATTCGAAAAAATTAAAACTTCATGAGGACTTTAATTCTGCTGCTATCTTGGACAGTTTTTTTCTGATGGCGGTTGAGCGTGGTTGTGGTTCAGCGTGTTATGATTATGCCATTAAAAAATTTAATCAGGGTGAATATCTCGATGCCTACCGAAAATTTACACTGGCAGTTTTAGATATGAGTTGGAACAATGCAGACAAGAAAAAAGATGCACATGATAAAATAAGACAAGCTCAACTAGAACTTAGGAAGCGTCATCAAGATAATCCTTTGAGATTAATAAATGAAATGGATAGGACACCAGAATATGTTTCCTTCTATGATGAGATGGAGCAATTGTTAAAAAATCAAGTCCCAGAGGTATCTCAAACGCCCATGTCGCCTGCTCCAGAGATGTTATCACCAAAAGCGAGGGAGATAGATAAAGGAGAGGACGACATGATTCATGACAGTGAGAGCCGCCCAAAAGGTATATTGAAAAAAAGAAGTTCAACTAAAAAACGTCATTTTGATGTCGCTTTTCAATCGGGTAATAATTTAACGTTGTTTGCACCAGTAAACGCCCCTTCATACGATCGACGGCCAACAATTTCCCCTCAACTTCTACGCCAACGAGAGCTGATTCGACAAGGAAAAAGAAGCGTCGGTGCTACACTGACTGGGGTAGATGAGGTTGGTGTCTCTGATTCTCGAACGCCCTCAAAGAAATGAATGTAGGTGTGTAACCGTTCACGAGGGGTTCGGTATTGTGCCTTCATGGAAATGGCTTCCACTTTCGCGCTAGTGGGCTGCATCCCAGTTCGGACCAACACCGATAGAAACAAGCAGCGGTACTGACAGTTGTACTGTATTTTCCATCAAATTGCGGATCGTGTTTTTAGATGACGCTATAGCATCTTGATGTACTTCGAAAACTAATTCGTCATGAACTTGCATGATCATTTTCGCCTGTGGATTATTTTGAGAGCGCTGCCATTCAGCGATTGCTAACATGGTTTTTTTGATAATATCTGCAGCGGTTCCTTGCATGGGCGCATTAATTGCTGTTCGTTCTGCTGCTTTTTGTCTCATCATGTTGCGAGCATTTATTTCAGGTAAATAAAGACGTCTACCAAATAAAGTTTCCACATAGCCTAATTGATGCGCTTGTTTACGGGTACGCTCCATGTATTCAAGCACTCTTGGGTAACGATGAAAGTAAGTATCAATATAATGCTGCGCGTCTTGACGCTCTACATTGATTTGCTTGGCCAAACCAAAAGCGGACATGCCATAAATTAATCCGAAGTTAATGGCTTTGGCTTTTCTTCGCTGTTCATGAGTGACTTCATCCAGTGTTGTTTGAAAAATCTCACTTGCTGTTGCAGCATGAATATCCCAGCCGTTAGCAAAAGCGTTTAACAGATTCTCATCTTGCGATAGATGAGCCATGATGCGTAATTCTATTTGTGAATAATCCGCTGCCAAGATAACCCAATCCTGGGGAGCGATAAACGCGGTACGAATTAATCGACCCTCTTCACTGCGAATGGGAATATTTTGTAAATTAGGTTCACTAGAGGATAGGCGTCCAGTTGCTGCAACCGCTTGGTTATACGAGGTATGAACTCTATGGGTCTGGGGGTTAATCTTTTGCGGCAAAGAATCAATATAAGTAGAGACCAATTTAGTTAGACTGCGATATTCGAGAATAACCGCGGCTAGTCGGAAATCAAAGGCGAGCTCTTGTAATACTGCTTCGGCTGTAGAGGGTTGCCCTGTAGGCGTTTTAGCAATAACAGGTAGTTTTTGTTCGTCAAATAAAATTTCCTGCAATTGTTTCGGCGAATTTAAGTTGAAGGGTTTACCTGCCAGCTGCACGGCCTCTTCTTCTAATGCCAATATGCGTTCTTTTAAGCGAGCACCATGCTTTTTTAAAGTTACTGGATCGATTAATACTCCAAGTTGCTCCATATCAGCAAGTACAGTGACCAGCGGCATTTCTATTTCTTTAAAAACCTGACGCAACGACTCATCCATCATAGGAAATAATTTGTGATGTAATTGCAAGGTGATATCAGCATCTTCAGCCGCATACATACCCGCTTTATCAACGGGTACTTGGTCGAAACGTAGTTGTTTTGCCCCTTTTCCTGCTACATCTTCATAACTAATCGTTTTATGCCCTAAATACTTTAATGCTAGAGTGTCCATATCGTGACGTCCTGCACTACTATTCAAGACATAAGATTCCAGCATGGTGTCGTAGTTCACTCCGTTTAAAGTGATGCCATAGTTTTTGAAAACACAATAATCATATTTGATATTTTGGCCAATTTTTCCTATTGTTGGATTTTCCAAAATAGGTTTTAAGGCGGTGAGTACCTCATCGCGATCGAGTTGAGGACTGTTATCCGTATGCATTAGTGGGATGTATACCGCTTTGTGCTCTTCAATAGCCAGAGAAATACCAACCAATTCGGCAATCATCACATCCAGACTCGTTGTTTCTGTATCAATACAAAATACAGTGCATTGTTCCAGTTTGTTGAGCCATTGGTTTAACTGTTGGTGATTGGTTATTAACTCGTAGTTCGTTTGCTGTAAGCCAGTTGTCTCTGAAGTGGATCCAGCTTGCTTTTCTTCTTGTCCTAGAAGTTCTTTGAGCCACGTTTTAAACTCTAACTCTCGAGTTAACTCAATGAGTTGTTGCTTATCGGCAGGGGTCGGTAGTAATTCATCAAAACTTAAAGGTAAATCGACGTCAGTTTTAATAGTCACCAATTTTTTTGATAGTGGTAACTGGGGAATGGCTGCACGCAGGTATTCTCCTATTTTACCGCCTATATTGTCCGCATGTTGCAATAAATTATCTAGGGTTCGATATTCAGCTAACCATTTGACTGCCGTTTTAGGGCCACATTTGGTAACACCAGGAACGTTATCTACGGTATCGCCTATGAGCGTGAGATAATCAATGATTTGTTCCGGACTGACTCCAAATTTTTCTTTTACACCAGCAATATCCATGCTGGAATTATTCATGGTATTAATCAGCGAAACATGTTCATTGACTAATTGCGCCATATCTTTATCACCCGTTGAGATTACCACAGGGACATTTTGCTCTGTAGCTTGTCGTGCTAGAGTACCGATCACATCGTCGGCTTCAACACCATCAATGATCAGCAAGGGTAACCCCATAGCTTGTAATAATTGGATTAACGGCTGAAACTGGGAGCTCAGCTCCTGGGGCATAGGCGGTCTATGCGCTTTGTATTCCGGATACCATTCATCTCTAAATGTTTTTCCCTTCGTATCAAAAACCACGGCCAGGGTTTCTGGTTGATAATCTTTGATTAATTTTTTAATCATATTAGCCACCCCATAGATTGCACCTGTAGGCTGACCTTTAGAGTTTGTTAAGGGAGGCAAAGCATGAAATGCACGGAAAAAATAAGAAGAACCATCAACTAGAATCAAAGGAGCCTTCATGACTATTCCTCTTCCATTTGTGCTATTTGTTTGGTCAATAAATTAACCTGCTCTGTCAGTGTTTTTATGTTTTTGCGGATTAAAGGAATACGATTAACAGCTAACTCATGTTTAATCGCGATATCTTTAGGTTTTGAGGGGTTGCCCAAATAAACTCCTTCCTTTAAATGCTTGTTTGGTGGTACTCCAGTTCGTGCTCCTAATATGACATTACTGTCAATTTGCACATGATCACTGACGCCCACATTAGCGGCAAAAATGACGTGGTCACCACTGGTTGAGCTGCCCGCTATGCCGGTGAACGCACAAAGGATATTATGCTTTCCTAATTTGACTGAATGCGCTACCTGAACGAGGTTATCTATTTTCGTTCCTTTTCCTATAACTGTTGCGCCCATGGTTGCTCTATCTATTGCGCTATTAGCACCAATTTCAACATCGTCTTCAATGACAACATGGCCAAGATGCGGCACCTTAAGATGTTGACCGTCGGTAAAGGTATAACCAAAGCCATCAGAACCAACAACAGTAGAAGCATGGATGATAACTCTAGAGCCAATACGGCATTGATCATATAGAGTGACATGGGGGTGAATTATTGTATGTTCCCCTATATTGACATCATGCCCCACATGAATGTGGCTTTTAAGAACGCAGTGGCTGCCAATAATGCTGCCCGACTCTATAACCACATAAGGACCTATAAATACCCCTTCGCCTAATTGCACCTTATCACCAATTACTGCGGTGGGATGGATCCCGGGGGATGCCTTTTTAGGAGGATTAAAATGATTTAACAATTGAATGAATGCTTTAAAAGGATTGGGTACTTGAATTAACGGTTTATTAGAATGGGTTACTTTAGTGCTTACCAATAAAGCAGCTGCCTCTGATGCTTCCGCCAATTGGAGATTGTCATTCCCTTCAGCAAAAACCAAGGAGCCAGGAGTAATATCATCAATAGGTGCTAATGAAGAAATGTTTATTGAGGCATCACCCACTATCGTTCCTTGAATCAGGTTGGCTATATCACTTAGTGAATTATTCATTCATCAACTCGTTAAATTTGCAAAATAGGCTGATTATATACCCCTTGCATGGCATTTTCGAGCGAATAAATGGAAGAAATTAGGGCAATCGCGCTAAAAATCGCTTGACATTAGAATCTGAGCGAGATACCGATTATCCCAACCTGCTTTATTT
>DAIAOV010000108.1 GCA_027437055.1 Legionella sp.
ACTTCACCAACCAATTTTAAGCGATTCAATTCTTTACCCTGAGAGTCAAAAAATAGAAAGGTTGGTGGAGCGATTATTTTAAAATGACTCATTATCGATTTATTATTCGCATTATTGGCAGTCACATCAATTTTAATGACTTTAAAATGACTTAAGGCCTCTTTAACTGATGCATTTTTAAAAGTAGTTGCTTCCATCACTTTACACGAAGCGCACCAGTCAGCATAAAAATCAAGCATGATGGGGGTATCTTTTGCTGCGGTTATAGCCTGGCCAATGCTTTCAATGCTTTGATTTTGTGCAATGTAATCAGGGGTTCTGCTACTACTTTCTGCATGAACAGTGGTTAATGGTTGTAAGGGATTAGTGGATCCCATACTCACTCCTATGAGAATTAATAATCCATAACCTAATAAAATAATACCAATACCTTGCATGAATTTTTCTTGATTAGTTTGGGAGTGAGTTAATGCTCCGGAATAAATACCCGAAAAAATAAGTAAACATGCCCATAAAGCCATAGTAATTTCTGCAGGTAAAATGCGCGCCATCAGATAAATAGCTATAGCAAGCAGTAATATGCCAAAGAATGCTTTGACTGCATTCATCCATCCGCCTGTTTCAGGTAGCCACTTACCTGCAGAAGTACCGATCAGTAACAGCGGTGTTCCCATGCCTAAACTTAAGACAAATAAAGTAAGACTTCCTAAAAGAATATTTTGAGTCTGTGCTATGTAGGATAAGACCCCTATGAGTGGGGCAGTGACACAAGGAGAGAGTATGAGTGTAGACAAACAGCCCATTATAGCTGCACCAATATAGTGTCCTCCTCGTTGTGCCCGGCTAGAACCTGCTATTTTTGACTGCCAAGAATCAGGTAGTTTGAATTCATAAAAGCCAAACATAGATAGGGCGAGCAGAATGAAAATCAAACTAAAAACACTAATGGCCCAAGGCGATTGCATGCTGATTTGTAAATTAGCGCCAAGCAAAGCAGCTACTGCCCCAAATATGGCATAAGTGATTGACATACTTAACACATAACTTAATGAAAGAAAAAAAGCTTTCCGTGTAGTCACTGTTTTGCCGTGGCCAACAATAATGCCTGATAAAACAGGGACCATGGGTAAAATGCAAGGAGTAAATGAGAGGAGCAAGCCAAAGCCAAAAAAGATAAGTAGAATCATGGCCCAGCCATGGGTAGTAAAGATTTGCGAAATTTCATCACTTTGTTCTTGGGGAGCAGCTGGCTCTTCTTTAGTTACATCTTTTTCTAAAGTCACTGCTGATAGAGCTAAGTCATCACCTATGGATAGTTTGATTTGTCTTATCTCAGGCGGGTAACAAAATCCATCATCAGAGCATCCTTGAAAATAAAGATTAAGTAAGGACTCTCCGGGCTTAATTCCTAAAACACCTACAGGAACAGATAATTGATCGCGGTACACCTCATAAGTGTGGCCTTGTTTATCTGTTTTGCTGATGCTTTGAGGAAAACGCAGAGTTCCCAACTGAATATTACTCTCTGGTTGGGGGATTAACTTGATGCGATCTCTATATAAAAAATAATTTGGTTTTACGTGCCAATCAATAACAAAGGTATTAGGGTCTATTTTTTTTGCTTCAACTTGGAACACTTCATTGGCAGGGAGTGGATCAGCATGAATAACTAAAGTAGTAAAATAAATTAGCGATAATAACAACCATTTCTTCATTCTTTGCCTTGATGCAGTAAATATTTAATTAATTGTAGTTCTAGAAGGAGCTGTTTACAATTCTAGTGAAATGTAAACAGCTCCTAAGGAACAAAATAAAATATTTTTCGTTTTAACCCTTGAAAGATATCTTCTCGTCCCCATATGAAGGACATTGGTATTGTTTACCTCTTTGTAGGCAATACTCATGATAGACCACTTGCACTTAAGCAAAATCTGCTCGTTATGCAAGTGGTCTAATGATTCAGAGTTTAATTAATCAGGAGATACAAGTATGAAAATTCGTCCTTTACACGATCGCGTTGTTGTTCGTCGTATGGAAGAAGAACGTACCACTGCTGGTGGTATTGTTATTCCAGATAGCGCTACTGAAAAGCCTATGCGTGGTGAAATTATTGCCGTTGGAGTTGGTAAAGCGCTAGATAATGGTGATGTTCGTGCTTTAGCTGTTAAAGTGGGTGATGTCGTATTATTCGGTAAATACTCTGGTACTGAAGTCAAGATTGATGGTAAAGAATTTGTCATAATGCGTGAAGATGACATTATGGGTGTAATTGAGAAGTAATCTAAGTTGAAAGGAGATTAAAGATAATGGCTAAAGAATTACGTTTTGGTGACGATGCTCGCCTACAAATGCTTGCTGGTGTCAATGCATTAGCAGATGCAGTTCAAGTAACTATGGGCCCACGTGGTCGTAATGTGGTATTAGAAAAGTCTTATGGTGCTCCCACAGTAACTAAAGACGGTGTGTCTGTTGCTAAAGAAATTGAATTTGAACAACGTTTCATGAACATGGGCGCTCAAATGGTTAAAGAAGTTGCTTCTAAAACTTCTGATACTGCTGGAGATGGTACAACTACTGCTACCGTATTAGCTCGTTCTATTCTTGTTGAAGGTAACAAAGCTGTTGCTGCTGGCATGAATCCAATGGATCTGAAACGCGGTATAGATAAAGCGGTTTTAGCAGTTACTAAAAAACTACAAGCAATGTCTAAGCCTTGCAAAGATACTAAAGCAATTGCACAAGTAGGTACTATTTCTGCTAACTCTGACGAAGCAATTGGTTCTATCATTGCTGAAGCAATGGAAAAAGTTGGTAAAGAAGGCGTTATTACTGTTGAAGACGGTAACGGTTTGGAAAATGAACTTTCTGTTGTTGAAGGAATGCAGTTTGATCGCGGCTACATTTCTCCTTACTTCATCAACAACCAACAAAACATGAGCTGTGAACTTGAGCATCCATTTGTTCTATTGGTTGATAAGAAAATTTCTAGTATTCGTGATATGTTGTCTGTTTTGGAAGGCGTTGCAAAATCAGGCCGTCCATTATTAATCATTGCTGAAGACGTTGAAGGCGAAGCTTTAGCAACCCTAGTTGTTAACAACATGCGTGGTATTGTTAAAGTATGTGCTGTTAAAGCGCCTGGCTTTGGTGATCGTCGTAAAGCAATGTTACAAGATATTGCTATCTTAACTGCTGGCCAAGTAATTTCTGAAGAAATTGGCAAGAGCTTAGAAGGTGCTACTTTAGAAGATTTAGGTACTGCTAAGCGTGTTGTTGTTACTAAAGAAAACACAACTATTATTGACGGCGAAGGTAAAGCTGCTGATATCAATGCTCGTATTACTCAAATTCGTGCTCAAATGGAAGAAACTACTTCTGATTACGATCGTGAAAAACTACAAGAGCGTGTTGCTAAATTAGCTGGCGGTGTTGCTGTAATCAAAGTTGGTGCTGCTACTGAAGTAGAAATGAAAGAGAAGAAAGCTCGTGTAGAAGATGCTCTTCATGCTACTCGTGCTGCGGTTGAAGAAGGTATCGTTGCTGGTGGTGGTGTTGCTCTGATTCGTGCTCAAAAAGCATTAGATTCAGTAAAAGGCGACAACGACGATCAAAACATGGGTATCAACATTCTACGTCGTGCTATTGAATCACCAATGCGCCAGATCGTAACTAATGCTGGTTATGAAGCTTCTGTTGTAGTAAACAAAGTATCTGAAAATAAAGATAACTATGGTTTTAATGCTGCAACTGGTGAGTACGGTGACATGGTTGATATGGGTATTTTAGATCCAACTAAAGTAACTCGTATGGCATTACAAAATGCAGCTTCTGTAGCTAGTTTAATGTTAACTACTGAGTGCATGGTTGCTGATTTACCTAAGAAAGATGAAGGCGCTGGTGCTGGCGATATGGGCGGCATGGGCGGTATGGGTGGCATGGGCGGCATGATGTAATTGACGCCCCTTGTTATCCAATAAAACCCGCCATCCGGCGGGTTTTTTTATGTGTTGGGCCCTTATTATCAAGGAACGGTCGCATTTGGTGCATCTTACGAGAAAACTTTCTCGCAACCGGTGCTCAAACCCGAGCGTTCGGGGAAGCATTAGAATGTGTAGCGGGGGATAAATGACGGAAAGTTGATGTCAATAGTTTTTTCATGGGCAGGCCCTGTGGCTAGGTTCTAATTCATTGTAAGTAATTGGTATTTACTATATTATGACTAGGATTAATTTATTACCTCCTACTGAGTTTCATTTTATTGTAAGGTGGCCAGTGTTGAGTTTGTTATTTCCCTTCAGTTTATTCTTAAGCGCAATTCTATTATTTAGTATTCAACCTATGGTAGCCAAAGCGCTTTTACCTGTTTATGGTGGTACCCCAGCAGTATGGACAGTCTGCATGCTGTTTTTTCAACTAACTTTGTTGATTTCTTATGGCTATGCTTGGTTTCTTAGTTTTTTTAAAAAAACGTATCAATGGCGCTTAATGCACATAATACTGATTATTTTAAGTTTAGCCGCTCTTCCTGTTTTATTTCACCCTTATAGCGTAGAGGCTCAACCAGAGTTGGGAATTTTATATTGTTTGCTGTCGCAAATTGGTTTACCTATATTGGTTATAGGTGCATCGGCTCCTCTGTTGCAGTTTGCTTATAGCCAAACTAAAGAAAAGGGTGCAACCGATCCTTATTTTCTCTATATAGCAAGTAATCTTGGCAGTTTGTGTGCTTTGTTACTTTACCCTTGGGTAATAGAGCGTTTTATTGGGTTAAATTATCAATTCCATTTATGGAGTATTGGGTATTATTTCTACTTAGGCTTATTAATCTTGGTTTTGTGTGTGGGTCGTTATCAACCATTGGTTTCAGCTAAAGACGCTATAAAAAAATGGCCTTGGCGTGACATGTTCTATTGGGTCTATTTAGGTTTCGTTCCATGTAGTTTGATGCTAGGGGTTACTTTATACATTACTACTGACATAGCTGCTACACCATTGTTTTGGGTTTTACCACTGGCATTATATTTATTTTCTTTCGTTGTCACCTTTACCACTAAACCAATTATTTCCCCAACTTGGGTTATTCGTAATTATATGTTTTTTTTGATATTCCCAATTCTTGGATTCATTTTTGGAATCAGTCTAATCAATGCGTGGCAGTTAGTTTTATTTAATTTATTGAGTTTTTTTATTTTAATAATTCTTTGTCATAGTCAATTATTTCAGAGTAGGCCCAATCCACAATTTCTTACTTTATTTTATTTTTGTATGGCTTTTGGAGGAGTTTTAGCAGGCATTTTTAATGGAATTGTGGCGCCTCATTGTTTTAATCAAGTTTATGAATATCCATTAACTATTTTATTATGTATGTTGGTCTTACCTACCAAAAAGCCTAAAGAAGGCTGGTGGTTACCTGTAGTGGTATTTACCTTGGTGCTCTTTTACTATTTTGTGCCCTCTATTTACGAGTACTCTACTTTCCGACCTGTTGCCATTTTTGCTTTAATATTAATAGCCATAACGCAACAAAATAAATTTAGTTTATTTTTTGCAATGCTCATTTTATTTGGTTTACTTTTTATGCCTTTTTTCAATGAAAATCACATTTTACTTCAAGAACGCAATTTTTATGGGGTGAAACAGGTGCTTGAAAAGGAAAATGCCCATGTTTTAGTGAGCCAATCCACATTGCACAGTTTGGAATTCATGAATGAGAAAAAGCCTCCCAGTGGATATAGGTCTTATTATGGCGCTATCCAAGAGGCTGTAGAGGAAATGAAGCATGAATTTAATTCACTGCCGGTTACTCTTATCGGGTTAGGTGCAGGAACTATATTATGTCAATTTAGAGAAACAGATCATGTGACTGCAATTGAAATCGATCAACAAATGATTGATATTGCCAAAAACCCGCAATTGTTTACTTATTGGCACGATTGCCTTCCAAAGGTAGAACTCATTAAAAATGACGGTCGTTTGGCTTTAGCAAAAATGGCTGACTCATCGCAAAAGTTGCTAATTTTGGATGCATTCAATTCGGATGCGATTCCAGTACACCTAATGACTTTAGAGGCGTTTAAACTATACAAGAAAAAAATTACTCCAGATGGTGCAATATTAGTGAATATAAGTAATAGACATATTGAGTTACTACCAATACTTAATTCTATTGGGCATTTATTAAATATGAAGGTACTTTATTTATTGAGTAAAGAAAATTATAAGGCAGGGCAATTCTCATCAGAATGGGTTGTTTTGACCGCCAATCAAAATTTAATTAACAAGTTAAAACAATCAAAGTGGCGTCCTATAGGAGATAGGAAACAATTTTTGTGGACAGATGATTATTCTAATGTAGTGCCATTATTAAGGTGGCGATAGCGGAATTATTGTTTAAGAAGTAGGTTGGACCCTTGGCCCAACAACGGATGTTGCGTTAGGTTGAAGCCCGATGTCGGGCAATACGTTGCCCGACCTACACTTCGGCCAAATTACCTTTAGTTTCCAACCACAATTTTCTATCACCGGCGCGTTTTTTATTGAGCATCATATCCATCACTGCTTCAGTATTTTCCTCATCATCTAAGGTCAATTGTACTAAACGGCGAGTGTCGGGATCCATGGTTGTTTCTCGTAATTGTATGGGATTCATTTCTCCCAAACCTTTAAAACGCTGGACGTTTACTTTTGCTTTGCTAGTTTCAGTCAGATGCCTGATGATGCGATTCTTTTCATCATCATCAAGGGCATAATGCACAATTTTACCGGCATCAATTCTATAAAGGGGAGGCATGGCAACAAATACATGTCCAGCCTTAACTAACGGTTTAAAGTGTTTTAAGAATAGGGCACAAATTAACGTAGCAATATGAGCACCATCGGAGTCAGCATCGGCAAGGATACATAATTTTCCATAACGTAAACCACTAAAATCTTCCGATCCTGGATCAACACCTATAGCGACAGAAATATCATGAATTTCCTGAGAGGCTAAGACCTGGGTTGAATCTACTTCCCAAGAATTAAGAATTTTTCCTCGTAGCGGTAATATAGCCTGAAAATCTTTATTACGTGCTTGCTTGGCCGATCCCCCAGCAGAATCTCCTTCTACCAAAAATAATTCTGCTTGACTGAGATCTGTTTGTAAGCAATCCGCTAATTTTCCTGGGAGTGCAGGACCTTGGTTAACTCGTTTTCGGGCTACTTGTTTGGCTTGCTTTAACCTTTTTTGTGCTCGTTCTATTGCTAATGCAGCTATAGCTTCACCTTGATTGCGATGTTGATTTAGCCACAAAGCAAAGGCATCTTTGACCACATTACTGACAAAGGCGGTAGTTTGACGTGAGCTTAGTCGCTCTTTAGTTTGTCCGGCAAATTGAGGTTCTTTCATTTTAATGGACAAAACATACTGACAAGGTTCCCAAAGATCGTCAGCAGTTAATTTCACGCCGCGTGGCAATAAATTTCTAAACTCACAGAATTCAGCCATGGCATCGAATAAACCAGCTCTTAAGCCGTTAACATGAGTTCCGCCTTGCACCGTTGGAATTAAGTTAACATAACTTTCATTCAGGTTGCTATTAGGCATTTGCGACCAAGCTAATGCCCAGTCAACAGCGCCTTCATCATTTTGGAATTCACCCGTGAAGGGTTCTTCTGGTAAGTAGTCATCAGGTAATGTTTGTGTTAAATAATCGGTCAATCCATGTTCGTAACACCAGTTAATTTCTTCATTACTTGCTTTATTAATAAAAGTCATGGACAAGCCAGTACATAATACTGCTTTGGCTCTGAGTACATGAGTGAGGTGTTTCACGGAAATTTTAGTGGTGTCAAAGTACTTCGCATTAGGCCAGAAGCGAATAATTGTTCCCGTCTCTTTCCTTTTAGCAACGCCAGTTTCATTAAGCTCACATAATTTATCGCCATTAGCGAAGGACATTTGATACACAATACCATTCCGTTTAATGGTTACATCAAGTCGTTCTGATAGTGCATTCACTACAGAAACACCTACCCCGTGCAACCCCCCTGAAAAGCTGTAGTTTTTATCAGAAAACTTGCCACCAGCATGCAAGCGAGTCATGATGACTTCAACACCACTGAGGCCTAATTGCGGATGTAAATCAACAGGCATACCGCGTCCATTGTCCTCCACTTCAATAGAGCCATCTTCATGGAGAATTACCTTGATATGACTTGCAAAGCCAGCGAGCACTTCATCGACACTGTTATCTATAACTTCCTGAGCCAAATGGTTAGGACGTGCGGTGTCGGTATACATACCAGGGCGTCGTTGAACTGGTTCAAGACCATTTAAGACTTCAATCGCTTCCGCATTGTACGTTTCTGACATAGGTATTCACTCAATGATAAATTATTTTTATTTTAACATAATTCAGTAATGAACAGTATAAATCTGGGTACTTACTGCCATTGATTTAAGGAACGTCATCCAGAGCGCAATGAAGGATTTCCACGGCATTCTAGATGACAGCCTGTCCAGAGCCACACCAATTTAAATGCTTTTATTGCTAATTCCATGCTTCTCTTGCTACATTGGATAAATCATAATTATCTGATTTACATAATGCAAAATACCGCGGAAATTAATCAATTATCGGTTGCTTTTCAAAATTCGCATAAAACTATTTCTGCAATTGATAGGGTCAGTTTTAATTTATATCCCGGAGAAACATTGGTGTTATTGGGGGAGTCTGGTTGTGGTAAATCGTTAACCTCCCTTGCTATGATGCGTTTGTTACCGCCGACAGGTGTTTATGGCGTTGAGAGTCAACTATACGTTAATGGCGTGGATATTTTAAATTTGCCAGAGCGAGACATGAGGCAGTTACGAGGACGGCGGTTGGCAATGATATTTCAAGAGCCAATGACCTCTTTAAATCCCGTAATGACGATAGGAGAGCAAATCTCTGAAATCCTAAGAAGACATTATGATTTTACGACAGCGGAATTAAAAGAAGCACTGATAGGCTTACTCAATGAAGTGGAAATGCCTCAACCTCATGTAAAAATTCATCAATATCCTCATCAGCTTTCTGGAGGACAAAAGCAACGAGTAGTGATTGCTATGGCATTAGCATGTAAACCTGATGTACTGATTGCTGATGAACCAACTACTGCTTTGGATGTGACGATTCAAGCTCAGATTTTGGCTTTGTTAAAGAAAATTCAACAGAGTCATAAAATGAGTTTATTGCTGATTACCCATGATTTGGGAGTCGCTAAAGAAATGGCCGATCGTGTTTGTGTGATGTACGCGGGACAAATAGTAGAGGAAACATCCGCACAGGATTTCTTTGCTCAGGTTGGTCATCCTTACGTACAACAATTATAGCTAACCTCAACTAAAATGATTATAAACCTGGGGCATTAAAAAGGTCATCGATAGAACATTGTGTTGTTCTACGAACAGCTTTAGCTTGAGCCCATTTATGTTCAATAGGATTTAAATCTGGTGAATAAGGTGGAAGATATTCGAGTAAATGCCCAGATTTTTCAATAAGTTCTTGCGTTGATAAGGACTTGTGGAACGCGGCATTATCCATGACAATAATGGCTTGACGGTTGAGCTTGGGTAACAAATCCTGTGCAAGCCAAGCCTCAAAGGTAGCAGTATTAATAGTGTCTTGAAAGAGGGTTACCGTGAGCAAACGGTCCCCTAATAAAGCGCCTATTACATTGGTTCGTCCACGAGCACCCCAATCTTGAGCGCCATAACACCGTTGACCTTTTAAAGCATAACCATGGGTACGAGGCATGTCATGAGCAAATCCACTCTCGTCTAAATAAATAATATCCATCCCATTGGCTTGATAATTATTTAGTTTATTTTGAAACAATATGCGCTTTTCTTCGTCTACTTTTGGATGAATTAGTGTTTTTTTTATACGTCACATTCAAGCGCTTTAGTGCCCAGTATATCCCACTTTGGCTTACGCCAAGGCGCTCTGCTCGTTCATATTGATAGCTATCAGGGGACTCTTCAATGTCCTTTCTTAGCGCTTCCATATCTATTTTCGTGGCCGATTTATTGCGCGTTTTTTTAGGCTCTAATGCAATGAGCCATCTCATGACACTCGCTTTGCCCACTCCAAATCGAATGGCTACACCTTCTATGCTTAAACCTTCTTTTTCCCTTATCTTTAATACTTTTTTTCGAAAATCAATAGAATACGTCATAAATAATTGATTATAATCAATTTATTTTAATTTTGCTATA
>DAIAOV010000109.1 GCA_027437055.1 Legionella sp.
TCAACGCAATCAAGCAGCTTGTGGCAAAACCAAGAGAGTTGACTCATCTACTATAAAAAAACGTCGAACTGGGGTTTAACACAATTAACTACAGAAGATGATACACAGTCTAGTCTCTCTATTGTGTAGATAAGATGTTATTCGTTTTAAAATCGTACCGTACAGTGGAAAACAATAGAGAGTGATTTATTAGTTCTTCTAAATGAATTTAATTTCAACTAAAATGAGTTTATATTCGAAATTGTCGGGAGACGTGATGACTAAAGACGTAGTACTTGATGGATACATTATCAATATTATTCAAAGCCATAAAATTACGGAACAAATGGAATTACAAAATTATTTAAAAGCAAAAGGCTATGATGTTCCTCAAGCTACTTTATCGCGTCGGCTAAAAAAGCTAAAAATTGCTAAAGTATCTGGTGTATATAAAGTAATCGATTTTGCTTCCTCAAATGTCCCTTTAGTGCTTGGCATTCATATTTCAGAATTTGGTCTCATTGTACTGCATACGGAGCCAGGTAATGCGAACAGCCTTGGCTATTTTATCGATCAAAAATATGTCAATTTCCATTCTTTCGATGATAAAGATTCAGGAATATTGGGGAGCATTGCTGGTGATGATACATTACTGTTGATCATTAAAAGTAAAGAATATTTACAAAAAGTCTTGGAGCTATTACATAGGGAATTTCCTTATTTGACCTCTTAAAATCGTTATGCAAGAGGCCTAATGTGAGTCATACAAAAGGACTATTGCTCACGATGAGGCGTTTTGGCTGTGGCCAAGTCTTGTCAGAATAGCTCTTTCCAAGAGTTAAAAAAATTGATAAAATGCGCATGATTTAATCACAGAGAGTTTTTTAATGAAGCAAAACATACAAGAATTGCTCAATGAATTGGTCTCTTATACAGAAGTTCTTACTTCAACTATAAGTAGTCAAGCAAGGAGCGTGTTGATCCAAATGCGTATCGAATTCCACAGATTGGCTGCAAGCAATGACCCGGACAAGCAAAAAAAAATGATTGCAGCATTTATGGGGGGAACAATTTTTGCTCTCAAGCAAGATGATTGGAAATATCAATATAAAGATTGTAAACTTTACCCCTCGGCTGTTAGTAAAGATGTTTTGAAAAAGCTAAATGGAGCGAATTCTACTCTTGAAAACATGTATGCTATAGGATATCAGGCGTTGTTATATCTTCCTCATTCTTTTAATGGTGAGCTGTTTAAGATTGAAGGGAACCTTATTGACACCAAAGTACCTACTGCTTTTTTCCCTAATCTGCAAAAAAATGCGAACAAAGTTAATCTTTTAGTTAAATTTTGTATCAAACATTCTAACGATTTAGAATGTGCTCAGGTAGATACTAATGATTTAAGTGCAGTTGATTTGCCAGAAAGTGCTAGTAAGTCTAATAAAGCTGAAATTAAGACTGATAAACCTGAAATCAAGACTGATAAACGTGATGCCAAGGAAATAAATACATCTTCTTCTCAATCATCGTTTTCAGATATTAGCATGCAGATTTTAGGTGGTTTCCTGGCTGCTCTTGGCGCTGCTGCGGTTGCAGTTGCTTTTGTTGCTTTAAACGCCGCAACGTTTGGTGTAGCAGGTCTAATAACTGCTGGATCAGGTGCAGCAGCTATCCTTAGCGGTGTTGGATTATTTGGCATTGGAGCCTATAGGAGTTGCCAATCAACACCGGATGAATCTTTGGCTAATACGATAAGTCCTGTAGCTATATAGATTTTTAAAAGTAAGTTAAAATAGGATAGCCCATAGTTTATGATGGGCTATTCAGTTTATGATTTTCTACCCTAGGCATAGTTTGGTTGCGTATTCTTCGGCAGCTGACCTGGTCTTATTCATCCCATCGCTTGAATAAGCGAAATTATAGCCATCAATGAAGCATTGGACGGAGTTTTTCGTGAAAAAGCTATTCGATTCATAGTCGCTAATCATCGTAGTAAAGTTTCTGGCGGCACTTCTGGTTTTATCCATTCCATTACTTCTATAGGCGAAATCATAAGAAAACTGGAATGTTTTAAAATAGGCTAACGGACATAATTTATTCGATATTTCCGTAGCAAATTTTTCTGCTTCAGACGATGTTGTATTTAAACCGTCGGAACTATAAGCCCATTTATAAGATTCTTGAAATACGTTTAATTTATTCCCGCAGCTGATGTTATTAGGATAACTCACTACAGCTTCCATTTGATCTGCTAGTGCGACGATAGCTGTTTGCTGTTCTGTATTTAGCGAGTACTCAATATAATAAATTTTCTCTGCTAATCGATATAATTTCTCATATAAAGTGAAACTACTTGGTGCCGCGATGGTTGTTGAAGAGAGAACGTAAGTCATTATATAGATTATCTTGTTATTAATTTTCATATTGCAATCCTATATTTAATGAATTTTATAATCAGCTTGAGTTCGTAAGATACGAACGTCATGATTATATAGTTCATTAATTAATGTTTCCTTAAATTGGCACCATTAGGCGAACCGTTACGCTAAAAACTACATTGAAATGAAAAAAGAGGATTATAATTTAATTATGAATATTAGGAGAAGCCAATGGAGTCCTATAAAAGTTCCCTTGCCATAGGGAATCAAAAAATAATAGAGCAAAGTGATGTAAAGGCACGGCGATTACGTTTTTGCTTAAGACCGTCAGAATCACCTACTTATTATAATTTATGTCATTATTTACAAGAAAAAGGATGGACGCGTACTCACTTTAATTGGTGGGCTCATTTTAGTGAGGAAAATTTTCAATTTGATTCTCACGCGGCAGAATGCTTAGAGTTTAAGCACTCGTTGGCTGCTTTGGTTGCTCAATTTTGCCCAAATGTAATGCCACTTACTTATTGCATCAATGATGACAATTGGTGCACTATATTAAATCAGATAGCAGATAAATATTATAGAAAAGACAATCAGTTAGTAGATCAAGTGGAACAGGTGGCTTGGATATTAAAGCCTGCTTTATTGAATAATGGTCAGCATATTAAGATATTTCAAAAACTCAGTCAGTTAGAACAGCATTATCTTCGTGCGGATCGTTTGGGAGGAGAGCATGTATTACAACGTTATCTGTGGCAGCCTCATCTGCTAAAAGGTCCAAAACTCGGCCATAAATACAGTATTCGCATGTTTGTGGTACTTACTAATTACGCAGGAGTTTATCTTTATCCTGAAGGCTATTTTAACGTAGGGCTCCATCCTTATCAGGCTGGGCATTTTGCTGATTTACGCCCACATTTGACAAATGAACATTTAAGTGACGAAGAATTAAATGTAGTACAGATTCGCACACGACAATATGATTTATTTAAACCCTTTTATCCTAAGATAAAGGAGATCATTTCGGAAGTAATAAGCGGGTTGAATAAATTATATCCCCAGGCTTTTATTTGTGAACAACAAAAAACATTAGCTATTTTCGGTTTTGATTTTATTGTCGATAGTGAGTCGCAGGTATGGCTGTTGGAAGCAAATCACGCGCCTTGCTTTCCTATTAGCGTAGGGCATCCTTTACAAAGTACTCTTTATCGTGACTTCTGGCTGGCGTTAATTGCTACTTTTATTATTCCTATAGCCTTACAACAACCTACACACACGATTGAATATAAATTATTCGAATTGGTAAGTGATACGAAGTAACATTGTTTCTATTTTTTCCTGTTATAATAAGCAAAACTGCTTTTTAATAGTACAGGTATTGACATGAGTTTCTCTTTTTTATCAGGATTACTCGTTGGATTTTTCATTGGTCTTGCAAGCCAATATGCTATAAAAACATTTGTGCATAATAGAACAAGTCGAGAACAAGAAAAAAAGGATAAAAAAATAGATTGGGATAAATTGTTTCAAGAGTACCCCCATTTTATGAATCAGATCAAAGCGGATATGGTTGATCCGGAGCAGCAAAATATAAGAGAATTTTTTGTCGTAGAGCAACATGCCTTGCTGAATTCAGCTATTCCTCGTTTACGTTATGATTTAACTGAAGAAACTCTAGCGGCGGCAAATAAACTAAAAGAGCTAGGTTATGTAGAACAACTAAAAAATAATTGTCTTCTTTATAAGATGGAAGAAGATTTTATTAGCCAGTTACAATCAGTTAATTAGCGCCAGTTCGATAGAAAAGGCATGGAAATGCCGTTTCTATCGTTAGACAATCTCCAAAGCCCTTCGGTGTCTATCGTCTATTAGTTGCTCTCTGAACTCCCCAGGGATTCTCGTTAACGCAAAGAGTGTCCCTGCGCTAGCTCCAACTAATGCAGAATAATAGGGAATAAACTCTTCAATTGCAGGGGTGTTTTGATTGTAATGAGGATTACGTGAAAAATGTAAGAATTTTTCATCATTGGCAACATAGTTATCCGTGAGATCAACGGCACTATGATTTTTTTCAGCAAACTGATTCAAACTTTCTGTTAAGACATAACTTGCACCATACCCCACGACTGCACCAATAAAGCCGAAAGTTAGTGTCTTTTTCAGTGCCTTTGGCATATAGCGAATAACAAATAATAGATCATCACGAGTGTTTCTGTCAGGGAAAAAAGAAAATAACGGCATATTTGTTCTCATGTTAAGCAAAATGAGCATATCATAACATTATTAAATAATTGGTCAATGAGATTGATTTATATTCTTTAAGTTTCTAATTTATTCTCTTGGTATAAGATAAAAGTAAAGAAAATAAATTGTTCGATTATTCATTTTCCCAGTATACTCAACAACATGCTTTAAGATTGGATAGACGGGAGAGGGAAATTGAGCCGTTATTATTGGACAAAATTTATTTTTGGCATTCGTATTATTATCCTGTTCTTATTCTTTATTCCTATGCTTTGTTCTGCAGATGACTCAACGAGTACTTATTTTAAGGTACTTCCTCTGGGTACTTCTGGTGGTGAATTTCAAAATAATTTATCAGCTTATTTAGTAGCACCAGCACGATTCAATGAATGGATTTCTTTGGATGCTGGTACTTTATGTAGTGAAATTAATAATCTACCACTTAATGAATTGAACCAATTCAATATTCAATCACCCAAGCAATTATTCTCTGAGAAAATAAAAGCATATTTAATTTCTCATGCTCATCTTGATCATATTAATGGATTAGTCATTTGTTCGACTATAGACAGCCATAAGAATATTTTAGGAATTAATACCACTATCGATTATATGAAGGAGCATATTTTTAACTGGAAAATCTGGCCTAATTTTGCTGATGAAGGAACAGAGCCTTTATTGAAACAATATCATTATTCGCGATTAGAATTTGGTAAAAAAATATTAGTTCCTGACACTCATTTTTTTGTCACTGCGTTTTTATTAAATCATGGCCATGGTTATCCATCGAGCGCATTTTTGTTAGAAGCAAATAATTATTATCTCCTCTATCTAGGGGATACTGGTTCTGATCAAATAGAGCAAAGCCAAGATCTAAAACACCTTTGGCAAGCGATTGCTCCTTTAATTCGGGAGCATAGACTCCGTGCTTTATTTATTGAATGTTCTTATGCCGATAATCGCCCTGATTCGTTGCTTTTTGGTCACTTAAAACCAAAATGGGTGATCAACGAGTTACATGAATTGGCTAAAACTGTTGATCCGACGCAGTCAATGAGGGCGTTAAATGACTTAAATGTAGTGATTACCCACATAAAGCAAGGAATAGGAGAAAAAGAAAACTGGCAAGAAATTTTACGTCAACTGAATGAGCAGAATGATCTTGGCGTTCACTTTATAATCCCAGTCCAAGGTAAGCCATTAAATTTTTAATTGTAGTGGCACATACAACGTAACTGCTCAGCCAATGGCGTCAACTTAAGTCTCCGTTCGGGCTGAGGAAGGCTTAAGTTGACGCCAATAAGCTCAAAATCCTATATATTTGCGCAGCACTAAAGCCGCATTGGCACCACCAAAAGCAAAGTGATTGGATAAGGCAATATCTGCTTGCTGGGGGCGAGCTGTATTAGGCACATAATCGAGATCACAAACAGGGTCAGAGTGATACAAATTGATGGTAGGTAATAACAGATCATTGCGTAAACTTAAGGAGGTAGCGATGATTTCCATTGCTCCGGCTGCACCTATTGCATGGCCAGTCATGGATTTTTGGGAGGTGATAGGAATTTCATAGGCTCTTTGGCCAAATACAGCCTTAATGCTTTCTGTTTCTGTACTATCATTTAATTGTGTACCAGTACCATGAGCATTAATGTAACGTATATCATTTATTGATAATTTTGCACTATCCAATGCCGCATGAATAGCACGTATCTGTCCTTCGGTATTTGGTGCAGTAACATGAGACGCATCGCAACTTGCTCCAAAGCCAATAATTTCAGCAAAGATTGTCGCCCCCCTTGCTTTTGCTTGTTGTAACTCTTCCAGAACTAAAATTCCCGCTCCATCAGCCATGACCATGCCATCTCTATGGAGATCAAAAGGGCGACAGGCTTGGGCTGGATTCTCATTGTTGGTAGACATGACCTTCAATTTACACCAAGCTGCCATAATAGATTCCCATACTAAAGATTCTGTGCCACCACAAATAGCAGTGGAGAGATTTCCATAGGAAATTTGTTGATAAGCCTGTCCTATTGCTTCTGCTGAGGAAACGCAGGCATTAGATATGGTCGAATTAGGGCCATGCAAACCAAAAGCGATGGCAATATGATTGGCTACTGAATTGGGCATTCCTCTAATAACACTGAGTGGAGGAATTTTTTTCCAACTTTCAGTGAAAAAAGCTTTATAACTGCTTTCTAATTCAGGGTATCCACCTAAACTTGTTCCTATATAGGTTCCTGCTGTAGATAGCTCTGCACTGGTAAGTCGTGCTTGTTGTATGGCGTGGTGAGCGCAATAGAGCGCATATTGAGCTACTCGAGGGAATCGTTTGTTTTTATCAAATTGAGGCAAATCGCTGAGTGAAAAATCAGTAATTTCACCGGCAACTTGAGTAGTGTATGGCGACGGATCGTAAGACTGAATAGATTTTATGCCACATTGTCCTTCAACTGCAGCTTGCCAAAACTTATCTAGGCCTGTTCCTATGGACGAAGTTATTTCCATACCCGTAATTACTACTCTTTTTTTCATTAATGGTCCTTAAGCTATAAACCTAGAAAAAGTGTTTCACAAAGCAGATTAAAGCAATACTAAGGGTGAGATTTAAACTATGTCAAGCTCTATTTATTGTTCTGTAACATGTGTGTGGCATTATATGGTTTTTAGTTTAAAACGAAGTTTATTTAAGAATTTTGTTAGCATCAATTGCCCAATAGTCACATGCATTTTGGGTTATAAACCCTAGACGGGTATAGAGTTTAAGCGCTCTTTCATTGTGAGTTTCTACATCAAGATTAAGATGAGGTTTTCCTTCGCTTAATGCCATATTGATGCAATAGGTGATTAGGGTTGTACCTAACCCTTGGCCTTGTTTTTCTGGCGATATAGCAATATCAGAAAGAGTTGCGCCATTGTCTAGCCAGCGAAGATGTGCTTTACCTATGGGCTTGTTATTTTGGTAAGCAATAATAATTTGATACTCTCTTCCATTAAGTAGATGTTGAAATCGCTCTACTGAATCGAGTTGTTTGGTAGGAAAACATGCCTCATCAAAAGCGCAGAGTAAAGGAATATCGTCTGCAGTTGCAGTGCGGTAGGTTAACGATTTTTTGTATTCCAATAAAGGATTTAAATCATCTCGTTCCATATAATATTCACTATGCAAATAAGTAAAACCATTAGTGAATAGCCAAAGATTATTCAAGTGTGCTGGGCTGGAAAAGATTAATTTATGATAATTCTGTGATTGTACAAGCGGCAAAATGTCCTTGATCAGTTGCTTGCCAATTCCGCGCCGACGGTAGGATGGATGAACCAGTAGAGAGATCTCGACGGCGTCATCATAAAAAAAATAAACACCTAAAAAGGCGATTAATTGTTGTTGGTCATTATAATATAGCAAACTCGCGGGGAACGCTCTAGGCTGGCTCAGAATGTGGGTATATAAATTGGGCGTACTGCTATCAATTGTTTTACATAGAGTGCGCAATTCTTCTAGTTGTTTTAGTTGTTTTCTGTCCAACTGATGCGTTTTTGTTAACATGATAATCTTTTTTAATTAACCGTTATTATTGATAAGATTAGCTCTTTTTATAACTATTTTCCTTTTTTTTATTAAAAAGATCGAGATAAGTTTACATAATATAACGAAAAAGAGATAGAAGGTATTTATGTCGACTGCTCTAATCTGGTTTAGACAAGATCTTCGTTGTCGCGACAATCCGGCTTTAATTGCTGCATGCCAGAACCACCAAAAACTTATTCCTCTTTATATTAAGGAAATGAATCCTGTTTTGTCCATGGGAGAGGCACAACGATGGTGGTTATACCACTCCTTATCTTCATTAAGAAAAGAATTAAATCAAGTTCACTTGGATTTATATCTTAGAGAAGTGGAACCATTGACTCTTTTAAAAGAACTAGTGATTCACTATCAGGTAGAGGCCGTATACTGGAACAGATGTTATGAGCCCATGCATATAGCCCGGGATCAACGGATCAAGGCTGAATTAAAAAGTCTTGGTATTAAGGTGATCAGCAGCAATGGTAGCTTATTGCATGAGCCTTGGGAGATATGCAACCAAAATGGTTCTTACTTTAAGGTGTTTACTCCTTATTGGCGACATTGTTTACGACAGATGCAGGTCAACGTGCCAGAGCAAGTGAGTCAATGGCCATTAAAGCAATCCATTGATTCGCAATCTCTTGAGGAGTGGGACTTATTACCTTCTAACCCTAATTTGGCGGGCACTGCAACAAGCCATGCTAGACGCGAATTGTGATTTGCCATCAGCTCACAGCTATCTTGCTGAACTAGGGTGGCGGGAATTTTCTTATCATTTGCTCTATCATTATCCTCAGCTGGCAATGGGTGGCCGGTTCAGGGGCCGATGCAGCACCCTATTATAGGTGTATTACAGGGGGAAAAGTTCGACCCGAATGGTGAATACGTTAAACGCTGGGTACCTGAATTAAGAACTGTTGATAAGAAATGGCTACATAGACCCTGGGAAGCACCAGCGGGAGCCTTATCTATAGTTTTAGGTGTTGATTATCCTTTCCCCATCGTTGATCATCAGTCTGCACGTCAAGAGGCTTTATCACTTTATAAACAATTAAATAGGTAATTGTTTAACTAATTAAAAAGAAAACAACGAAGACTAGACTAAGAGCGATGATTAAAGGATTAAGTTTCTGCCTAGTTATCCCTTTTAACAAGGTATGAAGGATAATACCCCAGCCTATTCCATCTGCTATGGATAAAGTAAATGGAATCATCATGATGGTAGTCATACAGGGAGCTGTTTCACTGATATCATCTAATTTTATATCCGTTAAGTGCTTCATCATACAACAAGCAACATAGAGTAATGCTGGGCCTACTGCGTAGCTAGGAATCATTTTCGCCAAAGGGAAAAAGAATAACATGAGGAGAAAGCCAACGGCGATGATTATGGCGGTCATGCCACTACGACCTCCGGCCTCTATACCTGTTGCTGATTCAATATAGGGGGAGGTGCTCGCTGAGCCAAGCAATCCTGCTAGAGCAGACGCCGCGGCATCGGCGGTTAAACTTTTACTTAAGCGCTGTGGGAAATCTTTTT
>DAIAOV010000010.1 GCA_027437055.1 Legionella sp.
GGAGCTGAAAAATGTTCTCAGAGATATAGGTGAGGATCATAGTTTTTGTTTGAAATCTAAAAAGAACCTTGCTATTGAATGCGTGAAGCAATTTATTAAGGAAAATAAAAATCATCCTGATATGCAGCTTATATTGGAGCGACTAAAAAAAGATATGAATGGTGAGTCCTCAAAGAGTGAGTACGCCCCTCTTCTTTACATTAGGCAATTACGCAGCAGATTATGGATTATTCGTCTGTTAAGAGGGTTATATGGCACAACGTCCACCCAAACTGAAATCAATGATATAGTTGATAAAGAACTGGAGCGGATTAAACCCTATGAACCAGGTTTCATTTCATCTTTATTCGGTACTGCAGATACAGAGCAAAAGGGATTAGATATAAAAGAAGCTCAAGCAGCCAAAGAGAAAGCTGCTGCGGAAGAGGCTGCAGAAGAACAAGCACTTAAAGAACAACTTGCAAAACAAGTTTTAACCCAAGTAGATGAGCTACTAGGGCAAATAGGGAAGAGCAAGAATTTACAGACCTCTAATATCCCAGAGCTTCTCGATATTGGTGATGAATTGTATAAGACATTAACCAAGCTGCGAGATGAATATGAAACTCATCTTAAAACAGGTAAGAATAATGAGCAAACTATCGATCCGGTAGGTGCTTGGAGCTTATTTTGCACTCAATGGCAATCCACAATAGAGGCATATGAAGGAACACACTCTGATTTAGTTCAAAGATTACAGCAACCACTAAGGAATGCTGCAGAAGAAGTGGCAAATCTAGCCAAAGCGAAAAGAATTGGAGCCATTATAGGAAAGATAGATAAGGTCTTAGGGGAACTTAAAAGAAAAATTAATGGTATTAATAACTATCATCCAGAAGCTAAGGATTTAGCGAATAATTTACATGTGACTTTACTTGCAGCTAGAGATGATTATTTTGTTCAATTAACTAGTGGCAAAGAAAATGGTGAACCTATAGATGCTGATGAAGCAGGGGAGCTATTTAAAGCAAGATGCAAATCTGCAGTAGAATACGCTATACCTATCTTAGAACAAAACTTAGGTTGGGGAGCTTACCTTGCCAATGTATTGAAAGCTCTCTTTAATGCGGTGATTTATGTAATTACTGCAGGTAATGTAAACGGTTTCTTCTCTTACACTAAGTCAGTAGCAAGTAAAGTCGTTATAATTGCAGATGAAGAGTTGCAACACGCAGATCAAACCAGTTTTTCTTCAAAAGCTTAGTAGGTCGGGCAACAAACTTCTTCTGTAATCTCTCAATAAGCCCAGAAAAAGCTATTGCGCGAGCCGAGCCGCGCGCGTCAGTAAGCGGATAAACCAAGTCAACAACCGCTTCCTAACGGTCGCGGATCGGATTGTTCCCGAGTTATTGAGACGTTACGTTATAAAAGATTAAGTTGACGCCATTATCTGAATGGTTGTGCCCAACATTGAGCTCTTAAAAAGTTCCCTCGCCCGCTTGCGGGAGAGGGCTTGGGATAGGGTATTAAATTAAACCGTAAATAATTGCTGAAATAGAAATAATACCCATTACCGTAATAAATACATTACTAAGTTGATTGCTGTATTTTTTCATCGCAGGTACTTTGGCAATTGCATACATCGGCATGATGAATAATAAGACAGCAATTACCGGCCCACCTAAGGTTTCTATCATTTTTAAGATATTGGGATTGATGGTTGCAACAGCCCAACAAGTTAAAATCATGAATAGTTCAATAATTCTTTGTAATGTATTTTGATTAATAGTTTTTCCTGAATGTTTTAGTGACTTCACTATAATACCACTGAGACCTTCTTTGGCTCCTAAATAATGACCTAAGAAGGATTTGGCAATTGCAATAAAAGCAATTACCGGAGCAATGTAGGCGATTACAGGGGTGTTAAAATGGTTGGCAAGATAAGACAAAATAGAAATATTTTGTTTTTTTGCTTGCAGTAAATCTTGCGGTGAAAGACTGAAAACACAACTAAATACAAAGAACATGACAGAAAATACCATGAGCGCATGACTGTACTTCATAATGGTTGAACTTTTTTCATCTGCTAGGCTGCCGTATTGTTGTTTTTGATGCACGGCAAAAGAAGAAATAATTGGCGAATGGTTAAAAGAGAATACCATCACTGGAATAATTAACCACAGAGTCATTAATAGCCCATGTCCTCCGTTAGCTTGAAGAGAGTTGTTCTGTTGTAAGATTGTATTATTCCAACTAGGAATTAAATAGAGAGATAGAATCAATAAAATACTGGCAAAAGGATAAACTAACACTGACATTGATTTTACAATCATCTCTTGCCCAAAACGAACTATAGCCATAAGTGCCAAAATTAAAAGTATGGCTAAAATAGCTCTTGGAGGGGCATGTAAACCCATTTGGTTTACGAGAAAACTTTCTGTGGTGTTAGTAATAGCCACACTATACATGAGTAAAATGGGATAAATTGCAAAAAAATATAAAGCAGTGAGCATTTTTCCTGCGAACGATCCGAAGTGCTCCTCCACAACATCGGTAATATCGTTATGTTCTTTTGAGCCAGATAAGACAAATCGACATAAAGCGCGATGGGAATAATAGGTCATGGGAAATGCAAGTAATGTCATAATGATTAAGGGCCAGATACCATTAAGGCCCGCATCTATAGGAAGGAAAAGAGTTCCTGCTCCTATTGCTGTACCATAAAGACCTAACATCCAAACGGTATCTTGCTTTCTCCAAGTCGAACTTTTTTGACTCGCTCTTGCAGATAATATCGTCGCAGATTCATTTACTGACATAAAAGAACATCCTCGTTTCATTAGACCCCTACCATCAAGCAACTTCTGCTTGTGGCGTAAGAGGTTTATTACAAATCAAAACAAATAGAGGCATTACTTCCAGTTGTTCAATATAAGTACTGTTGAGTTAATATTTCAGCAGTGTAGCCATAAATAATATACAAGTGAATATAACAAAGCAAGCCATAAAAAGACAATAGTGTGCAAAAAATGTAATTTAGTAGACATTATCTGCCATTTTTGTTGTTATTTGAGCCAATAATAGTGGCGGTACGTACGTGTTTAAGCGCACTTATCTAGGGAGCTACTGCTGTTAAGTTAAGAAGTGATAAAAAAGGTGCATAGAAGAAATAGAACAGATAGTATGTAAATGGTACTCATTAAAGGAGCTGTAATGAAAAAATTGGTTTTAGCTTTTATTTCTTTCATCATTGCCGACGCGGTTTACTCTTCTCCTGCTCTTCCTCCCCATGCGCGTATCAACTTTACTCTTTCGACCATTGAAAGTGGTAGTTCTTGTCCTGCAATATTACATAATGCAAAAGTAGTAGTGGATTATGATTACAATTTCGAACGCAATATGGGATTAGCTTATTTAAGACAATTAGATACAGTAAACTGGGGAGAAGTGCTTCATCCTATGGGAATAAGTAATTATTATGGATTTATATCCGATATGCCTCCTACTGCAATACAATTAGCAAGTGGTGAAGTAATTATTTACAGGATTATTTTTCATCTTTATAACAATGGCGATAGCCAAGCCTCTATGATGATAGGGCAGGATGGGGACTGTATTATGAGTTCTGATGTTGTTAATGTTCATCCAATGGCGTTAAGTTAAGGAAGTGATCTTGAGTCCTGGAGCAGTGCCATTTTAAGAGCTCAAGGTTGGGCAATTTGTGCCCAACCTACTTATTATTAGTAATAATTTTATCTTCTGCACCTTTTTTCATCACAATGATGCTAATGCGTCGGTTTTCAGGATTATAGGGATTGTCTTTATCTAATAGGATGGTGGAGGAAAATCCTGAAACTGTCATTACCTTATTTTCATCCATACCTGCTTTCACTAATGCGCGCCGAGCGGCATTTGCTCTTTGAGCGGATAACTCCCAGTTGGTGTATTCCAATTCTTCAGGATTGTGGTAAAGATTAGCATCCGTATGCCCTTGAATGGTTATTTTATTCGGTACCGAATTAAGTAGCTTGGCAATATTTGCCAATATAGGGAGAATGTCGGGGTTGATTTTGTCTGAACCCACATCAAACATCGGTTTTTTCTGATTGTCTATCAATTGAATACGTAATCCTTCAGAGGTTACATCCATAATTAGTTGATTTTTTAAGCCAGCAAGGGAAGGATCGTTATCCATACTAATATTAATTTCTGATTTCAGTTGCTCTAGTTTCTTCGTTTCTTGTTTGTTGATATCTGAGACTTCCGAATGTTCCGATACTTTTTGATCGTTGAAAGGCTTAGTACTGGCATTAACTTGTCCATCGGTAGCTTGGATATCAGGACCTCCTCCTTTTATATTGATCTGCCTATCTCCCATACTTTCCCCACCAAAGACAGCGACCTTCAATGGTTGTTTGAAATAATTGGCAATTCCCTCCTTTTGCGCTTTATTTAGAGAGGCTATTAACCACATCAATAAGAAAAACGCCATCATTGCCGTAACAAAATCGGCATAGGCGATTTTCCAGGAACCACCATGATGTCCATGGCCTCCTTTTTTAATTTTCTTAATGATGGGAGTAGGGAGTTCTTTTTTCTTCTTTTTCTCTTCTGGGTCTTCACCCATCGGCTCGCTAATATCGTTTATTTCACTCATGGATGCACTCTAACTTGCTGAAGGTTCGGAGGCTGCTGATTCGGCACCTGCTGATGATTTTGGATTTTTAATTTCGTCATTAAGCTGATTGAAGGAGGGTCTTTGACTAGCAAACAATACTTTACGACCAAATTCAATTGCAATAATAGGCGGATTGTTGTGTATGCTTGCCAATATAGTGGCTTTTATGCACTGAAGTGATAATTTTGTTTGTTCTGCTTTTTGTTCCATAGCCGTGGCTATTGGACCAACAAATCCATAACCAATTAAAATACCTAAGAAGGTACCTACCAGAGCATGAGCAATTAATACACCTAATTCGGATGGTGGAAGACTAATGGATTCCATAGTATGAACTACTCCAAGGACCGCAGCTACAATACCAAATGCGGGCATGGCATCAGCAATTTTAGTAATTGCATTAGCGGGTATCATTGCTTCTTCATGATGAGATTCAATTTCCATATCCATGAGCGCTTCAAGTTGAAAAGGTTGCATGTTGGACGTAACGATAAGTCTTAAATAATCGCAAATAAATTCGATAAGATGATGCTGAGCGAGTAAAGAAGGATAATTGGTGAAAATAGCACTTTTTTCCGGTTCATCTATATCGTTTTCTAAAGACATCAATCCTTGTTGTCTCGCTTTGTTTAACAAATTATAGAGTAAGCTCAGTAAATCCATAGACATTTTTTTTGCAGCTTTTTGTCCACGAAAAACGGAGGGTAATGCTTTGAATACTGCTTTTATAGTAGTGCTATTATTCCCAACAAAAAAAGCGCCGAGTGCAGCACCTCCAATAATCAGTAATTCTATAGGTTGAAATATCGCAGCAAGATGACCGCCACCAAGAGCAAAACCACCAAATACACAGAGTAAAATTACAATGTAACCAAATATAATGAGCATATTTATTTTGTCCTAAAACATTGTCAAAAATTATTTATGTAAATAATCTATTGTCGTAATATTAGCCATCATCGTTCTCTTTGCTATTCAGATGATTTTTTATGGACATATCGTATACCTCAATCCCTTCAGTGCGTGGCACTGGTTTAAGCCATGGAGACTGTTTAATTGCTTTGCGACCAGCACGATATCCATGTGCTATGCGCTCATTAATTGATTTTTGTGAAAATTCATAGTCTTTTGAAGAAAGCTCTGTTTTATCTTCTTCATATAAAAAACGTACTAATGAGACTGTCGATTGGCGTCCTTTGGCAAGACATAGATGTAATTCTGGATTTAATTTTTTATTCTCAGGAATGTGTTGAGAGAGTATGTGAATACTATTTTTTAACGCATGAATTTCCTTATACAGTTCTATCAGCTTGGCCATACGACTGGAAAATTCTATATCTTTTTTTCGCTGCAATACTTCATCGAGAGTTGTTGGGTTTAAGCCATAAGAGTCAAATAAGTGCACGGCAAAACACAGTAAATCCCTAGGGCAGCGATTTGATAAAACATAACTTGCCGGAGAGTTACTGGAAATTCCTCCATCCCAATATAATTTACCCTCTACTTCAACAGCGGGAAATCCTGGGGGAAGGGCTCCACTGGCCATGATATGTTCGGGACCAATTTTTTGGTCAAAAGAGTCAAAATAGTGCATTTGACCGGTACAGACTTCTACGGCACCTAAGCTAACTCGTGTAGTGGAGTTGGAATTGATTCTGTCAAAATCAATAAAACGCTCCAAAGTACTCCGTAAGGGAGATGTATCATAATAGCTTATGGTGTCTGCACTATTATACCAACCGAGTTCTGGGGGGGGGAATCGTGGCTGAAAAAAACCGGGCTGTCCGCGTATTAGAGTCGTTTGTGAAGACAGATAATGCTCTAACTTACGTGATTGAATATCGTTCAATGAAATAATAGGATCTAAATAAGTCGGCGTTGCGATGAGCTCCCAAAAATCGTGCATTTTCTCAATGCGTATTTTTTCCGGATTTCCCGCAGCAATGGCTGCATTAATCGCACCAATGGAAGTGCCGACAAACCAATCAGGATAATAACCTGCCTCATCCAATGCACCGAGTACTCCTACTTGATAAGCGCCTAGTGCTCCTCCCCCTTGAAAGGAGCAAGCTATTTTCTTATCCGTTAGCTCATTTTTCTTTGTAGACTTTTTCATGGTTTACTCCATGAACCATCCATGACTAACAATTAGAGATTGCCCCGTTAAGGCATTTGATGCAAATGATGCGAAAAATAAGGCTGTTTGTGCCACATCATCCGTAGTAGTAAACTCACCATCAACAGTTTCTTTAAGCATTACCTTTTTAATTACATCTTCTTCGCTGATACCGAGTTCTTTGGCCTGCTCAGGAATTTGTTTGTCTACTAATGGGGTGCGCACAAAGCCTGGACAGATTAAATTCGCTCTCACATTATGCGCAGCCCCTTCCTTAGCAACTACTTTACATAATCCTATCAAACCATGTTTTGCAGTGACATAAGGAGCTTTGAGTAAAGATGCTTCCTTGGAATGAACAGAGCCCATGTAGATGATACTTCCACCATTACCTGCATACATGTGTTTTAGAGCCGCTTTAGTTGTTAAAAAGGCACCATCTAAATGAATGGCTAACATTTTTTTCCAGTCAGAAAAGGGTAATTTGTCTACTGATTCTATGATTTGAATTCCTGCATTGCTAACGAGTACATCGACGCTGCCGAATTGTTTGGCAACAGCATCGACTCCTTCATTAACCTGCTGCTCATCGGTGACGTTCATAGCAACCGCCATGGCTTGCCCACCTTCGGATTTAATTTCATCAACAACACGATTAGCTGAATCTAAGTTGAGATCGGCTATAGCTACTTTTGCTCCCTCTTTGGCATAGACCAGAGCAATTTCCTTACCTATCCCACTTGCTGCACCAGTTACTATAGCTACTTTATTTCTTAGTTTCATGATCACAATCCTTGTATTTTGCTATTTTCAACAGTATAGCAATGGATTATTTATATTGCTTTGAATTATTAACATTTTTTTATGTTTTTATTTTTTCTTTAGGTGTCAATTAAAACTTCAGGCTAAAAGACATAAACCCGTATTAGATTACACTAATACGGGCACGGATGATTTATGTTGGGTCACATGTTCAAAATGTAGTCTGTGGATCAATAACGATAATAATATCCGTTACGATAATAGCCATGACGGTAATAACGGCTGTTATAATAGGCCCTTCTGTCTTGATCTTGTCCAATAGAATTACCTATTAGGCCACCAGCTCCGGCACCTATTACTGTGCCTAATGCTGAGCCCCCTGAAACAGCGTAGCCTATACCTGCTCCGGCAGCAGCACCAGTAGCGGTTCCTACTTCAGTATTCGTACAACTGATAAGCCCACTGGTTGATACCCCCAAACAAAACACTGTCGCTATTATTTTTTTCATGTTCGACTTCCTTATTAAGTTGTCATCGTACACTTGAATAATAGTACAAAAAAAATAATAGATGTAAAATATACGGTCATATTTTTTAAAGTAGAGCGATTTCTATGGCAAAAATATTATTCAGAAGACGAGCTTAAAAATTTACTCCGACCCCATTTTTCCAGTAGTATTAAAGATAAGAATAAAACAAGGCTTACCAAAAAACGTGTTGGCCATTTTTTTTGCAAAATGTGGCATATTTGTGGTAAATCTTATAAAAATAGAGGGTAACATGTTTAAGGGAAGTATGGTCGCTTTAGTGACACCTATGAAGGATGATCATGTAGATGTTCCTCGTTTACGTGAATTAGTTGAATTTCACATCGAAATGGGTACTCATGGGATAGTTGCTGCGGGTACTACTGGTGAAGCAGGTACCTTATCACATGATGAAAAACTTTTGGTGATAAAAACAATTGTAGAACAATCAAAAGAACGAGTGCCTGTAATAGCGGGTACTGCGATGAATGCTACCAAAGATTGCATTGAGTTGACGCAACAAGCAATGGAATATGGGGCTCATGCTGTTTTAATTATGACTCCCGCATACATTAAGCCCACGCAAGAAGGATTGTACTTACATTACAGTCAGATTGCGCGTGCTGTGCCTATACCTATAATTTTATATAATGTTCCTTCGCGAACAGCCTGTGATATGCAACCAGAAACTGTGGCACGACTGGCAAAAATATCTAATATTGTTGGAATTAAAGAAGCTACAGGGCAAATGACACGTTTGCAGCAGATTTTGCGTCTTGCTGAAGGAACTATTGATGTATTCAGTGGTGACGATTTAACTGGAGCGCAATGGATGCTAGCTGGAGCAAAAGGCGTCATTTCGGTAACAAGCAATGTTGCTCCCAAATTAATGGCAAAAATGTGTGATTTAGCCTTAGATGAAGAACACGGTGCTTGCTTGCGTCTACAAGATCAATTAATGCCTCTACATGAATTATTGTTTGTAGAATCCAATCCCATTCCAGTGAAATGGGTTATGTATAAAATGGGTTTAATAGGTGATGAGCTAAGGCTACCTTTGACTACTTTGTCTGAAACGCATCATCAGTCTTTAGAAAATGTACTTAAGAGTTTAGAGTTGATTTAATTGGGGAATGTTGTGAAAAAATTGGGTTTTGTTGTTCTTGCTACGCTGGTCTTATCGGCTTGTTCTTCTCGTTATTCCAGTAATGGTGAGGATCTGTATTTACAAAGTCGTAATGGAGTACAACTTGAAGTACCACCTCCTTTAACGAGTGCTAATATAAGTCATTTTTATGACTTACCCCCTCAAAATCAAAGTGCGCGGGTGAGTATTGCTCCACCTGTGGACGTAATTACTACATAAGAGGTTATCATGACACCATCAGAATCAGGGGAGTTGCTCATAGTCCAGGAGTTATCCAAGCGCATTGTGGAAGCGCAACGCAAAATCAGGATTCTTGATAGTATTAAATGGGATCATTCAATAAGAGAGGAGTTTTTTAAGAATAAAGGTAAAAAACTCCCAAGTATTGATAAGGCATATTATGATAAAAAACCGTTGCCTTTTGACGTTCATGAAAAGCAGGAAGAGTTCCGCATTATTTTGCGAGATGCTCAAAATCAACTAGGACAATACTCCTCGGTGACGCGTTTAATTCGACGTCAATGTGACGAATACAGTCGTGCTGCTCAGATGTTAGCAGCACGTGGTACTCCAGCCTTTGGTGAGTTGGCTATGGAGTTGTACGGTAGCCCTAATGACGTGTTTTATGCGGGTGGTCCGCGCATGAGTCAAATGGGAACGCTTTTATTTGATGTGTTAACTGATTTAAGCATTCAGTTGAAGTCGGAAGCTGATAATAAACGCCACACTCCAGCAGAGGCACAAGAAATTCTCCAGGCGCGACTCGGTAGTTTTTTTGACAAACACCCTGGCAAAGTAACGGTGATGATTAGTGATGGTATGGTTGCTGATGCTTCAGCTGGAGCGGACAGTATCAAGCTAAGTCAGCATGCGATGTTTAGTGATAGGGATTTGCGGTATTTAGAGGTTCATGAAGGATGGGTGCATGTAGGAACGACCCTAAACGGCGCGATGCAACCCAATTGTTTTTTCCTTTCTAAAGGCTCACCTTCTAGTAGTGTTATCCAAGAGGGGCTAGCGGTTATTACTGAAGTGGTTACTTTTTCTTCTTATCCTGGGCGCATGTTGAAAATTACCAATAGAGTGATTGCCTTAGATAAAGTGACTCAAGGCGCTGATTTTCTTGATATTTATAAATACTTTATGGAATGTGGGTTGAGTGAAGAGGACAGTTATAATCAAACGGTAAGAGTATTTAGAGGCAGCACACCGACGGGGAGTCCTTTTACTAAAGATTTATCCTACGCCAAAGGTTTTGTGATGATATACAATTACATCCGTTTTGCCATTAGTCAAAAACGGGTGAGTTCTATTCCTCTCTTATTTAGTGGAAAACTGGTTTTGGATGATTTACCGTTACTAGGCGAGTTACGTGAACGCGGTATATTGACTAATCCAGTGTATTTACCCCCTCCATTCCAGGATTTATCGGCTCTAAGTGCCTGGATGAGTTTTTCTCTTTATCTAAATCAGTTTGATCTAACCGAAATTCAGAAAAATTTCCGTTTTTTGTTGACATAAAATAACCATTTATCGGGCCAAAAGGCCCATAGCCGTTAGGTTAAGCCAATTTTGATAATCGTCATTCCCGCGCAGGAGGGAATGACAGACTTTCATACACATTGTATTCAATATACTAATGAGTCTGCATCTCGCCTAAATGGAACGGGTAATCGTGGCGGCAGCGGGCGTAAGAAGCACCTATTTTACTCGGGTTGGCATAATACGCATAATGAGTTGCATTATAGGCGCAGCAGGGCACTGAGCTGACGAAACAACCTCTTTTAGCATTCCATACGTAACCCACCTCGGAGAGGGCTAATGTTCTCCCGTCAAAGCACACATAATGGGGCACTGAAGGTTGAGGGCCTAAGATACAGCCTTGAGCATAGGTCCAATTTGCTATAATTAATCCTAGTAGAGTTATTATTATTCTCATTTTTTGACCCTAAACTTGCTATACTTTTATTATTAATAATTAGCCTATGTTTTGATTTATTCAAGCTATCATTATTTAAATAGTAGCAAAATTTAAGGATAAATTAAGAAATAAGGCTTAAAATAAAGGTATAAATATTGGCGGAGTGTAACTATGCCTTGGAATAATGGTTTTTTAACAGCAGCTCAGAATGTCATTTCAGAAATCGATGGAATAGAAGATGAAGCGGATCTTGCTCTAGCTAAAAAAGGGCGTATTAAAGCTCTAGATGACTTATTGCGTGCTGATCCTGACAATGAGAAAGCGTTTAAGGAAGCAATTCGTAGAAATCGAGCTTTTTGGCAGAGATTTGAGGCCTTGACTGGTGTTGATGCCGAGATCGATGACGATGCCTTTTTAGATGTGCCTGGGGATCCCCTCGGGACAACTTCAAAACAGATACACCAGGAAGCTGCGAAGCAACGCGTTATGCTTGGTTTACAAGGAGCTGAAGAGGATGTGCTAGTCGCCATCCTTGCAAATAATTCTGATCAATGTCGCGCTTATCTTGCACAAAAAAGCACCTTTGGTCCTTTGGCAAGGACTCCTGGTTGGCAAGACGATATGGCTGCTCCACAACCTGGCGTCGCCAAAACAATAAATGTTTTACCAAAAGAAGCTATAGACAAGATCCAAGCTGAAGCGGCGCGATTATTGTTAATCAAAAAAATAGAACAAGCTAATGATAGTGATCAATTAGAAGTTTTACGTGATGCTAGGGATAGTGGTTCCTATGAAGATGCTGCAAAAGATCTTGGTTTTCCAGATGGGCTGGAATCTCTTGCTGCCTTAAACTTATATTACACTACTTACCCAGAGGATGACATAGATGAACTGCTCAGTAATCGTATCACGACATTAAAAAGTGAAGCCGCCAAAACAAAATATAAGGAAATGGTTAATGGTTGGAGTGACGAGGAGGTATTGGCTCAAAAAACCTCTCTAGAGCAAAATGATGAGGATTTTAGGACTGATCTTAATAGTGATTCAGACCTTAACGGTTATTTTGAGAGCGATGAGGATGTTCAGTGGGCTAAAGGCATTGCTGGCCAACGTTTTTTAAAGGCTTATTTACCTGAGCAGTGCACTTCAGGTGAATTATTGACAATAATTAATGCGGATAGTGTTGCGACTACAGTTGACGCTGTAAAGGGAGTGCTTCCTGATGGCGATGACAGCTATATTGAGCATGCAATAACAGGCGAAAGTCTGGCTGCATTTAAAACCTCAATGGTGCAAGGAGTTATCAACCACCATCAAAATGCCACTAAAGTTAAGGCGTTAATTGATGCCAAAGATTTAAATACATTCAAAGCTGCGCTCAAGGGCATAGGAGTGACTCAGGTTGACTGGCTTACCGATGAAGCACAGATGCTTGAAATGCAAAAAACGGCCCGCTCTCGTAAGTTTGAATTAGCAATTAGTGAAATATCAAAATTAGATTCGGGTGCTCATTCCAAACTAGTTGAGGCATTTAATACCCTCGAACCAGAAAAGCAAGATGAAATACTGGCAAATGATAATAATGAGATACGACATCTTGTCAATGCTCAAGATACAGTATCGCTGAAGCATTATTTAGGAGATGTGGCGGATAACAGTTTACTAATCGATGCTGTCAATGAAAATAAAAGAAGTGCTTTCTTTAAAGGCATTCATAATGCGGAAGTAGCCAAAGTATTGCGCGATATTGATCCCCCAATTCAATTAGATGCTACTAAAGTAGCCGCTATTAATACTGCTTTGAGAACTCAAGGGATCCCCTTAACTAATTTTGATACCGCTGCTACCTATAAAGCGTTAGTTGATCAAATTCATAGTGACTGTGTTGGTGGGCCACCTGATGATGAGTTTTATAATCAATTTGGGTTAGATGATACTGGTGCAAACTTTCAACCAGCTCCACCTCCCCCCAACTCGGCTGTTACAGCAATTAAGATGCAAGCGAGTCATAATCAGCATTTAATCACTCGCTATAAGGATCCTACTACAGGTGCAGGTCAAAAAGCATTCTTAGATGTATTACTGAGTGCACCGAAAAGCAAAGAGGTAACAACGGCGCAAATAGACGAACTTAAAGATGCTTTTGGCCTATCATCTAACTTATCACAATTTATAGAAGCGGTTGCTCAAAAGAAATCTGATGATAAGGTCTTTGTCAATGGATTAACAAACCAATTAACTGGCACAAAATATAATTCAGTGAGAGTTGCGGTTAGAAAAGCCAATCTTACTACTGGCTCCATAGCAGATGCTAATTCATCTATAGACAAATTAAATGAAGAGTTAGAAGCTATTCAAGGGCATCAAAAAAGTTTAAATAAGAAAGAAGATACTCATAGACCACTACTCGATGTTCAGCCCATTCATTTATTTAATCCTTCATTCCAGGAAAAAGCCAGAAAAGAAGCCGCGGAGATGAAACCTAAATACCAGGAAATGGCTAAAGACTGCGCGCTTGTCCTCGATCAACTAAGACGAGATAAATTATTATTAAAAAGCCATTTAGAGAGTTTACCAACGGGTTCTCCACCACATCCTGACTCTGGTGTCGCAGCGAAAATTACAAAATTACGTGATAATGTTACTGCAGAGCTTGAGAAGGTGGATGAAAGACTTACCTTTTATACTCAAGTACAAGAAAAGTTAATCGGCAAACAAGGTATTTTAGCGGCTATTGATAAAGCTGTTGATGCGAAGCAAACTTATTATTATAGCTCTTCCGAAATTGTAAGACATAAACACAACATTGATCAGCCACGTGCCTTACCCTCTGGCCCTGTACCTCATAATAACAACCCTACCACTTCGCTGACTTCGGGAGGAAAAGCCTTTCACTTTTTGTTAGAAGATAAATTAGCCTCAGATGAGGCTATGGATTATGATGTGACCCATGAAACCACAATTTCTGATCCAAGAGCACCGGGAGGTTCTCGTAAGATTGTGAGTTTTGGACGTTACACAGAAACTCATCCTACAACAGAGCCTGGTATTGTTACCTCCAATAAAGATGGCAGTATTACACGAAGACATCCATCAAAATTTGAGGTAGCAGAGTTCCCTAAGAAACAGCCTGGCTTGTCTGATAGTGACCTTGCTCAAGCTAGAGTAAAGTTTTCTATGAACATGGCCAATTCCATTTTAGCAAGTATGGATGGTCCTCCATCGAAGGATAATAAGATTTATTTATCAGGGGATAATGCGGAAGAGCTGGCTTATCTATGGACTGCGTTAGTGGTTATTGGAGAAAAAGATCCTAATATGACATTTGATCGGAGCTGCATTGAAGTAGATTCTTCTTCCTTTAGTCCTAAATCACAAAGAGATAGCACTTTCGGAGTAAGTCATTATGCAAAAGACTCTCTTTATAAGACAGTTTTTAAAGAGAATGAGACTATTGTTGATAACAAGATAACACATGGACAGACCCTGAGTCAGGAAAAATTGGGGTATAAAAAAGAAGCATCAGAGAAAGCTGAAAAATCAATGAAATCAATGAAATCTTCCGTTCAAGATTTCAAACATCAGCAAGAGACTCTTAAAGCAGAAGGCGCGGCTCCAGAGGTAGATGTTGCACCACCCTCATCAAGCGTTCGTTTATCATCAACATAATAAAAAAGGAGAATTGAATTGAACTCCAGGCAATTGGCTATTGGTGTATTTGATTCAGGAATGGGGGGGTTAACTGTATTAAGAGCTTTAAGAGCCCATTTGCCACAAGAATCTTTTGTTTATTTGGGTGATACGGCTCGTCTTCCCTATGGAACTAAGAGCCCTGATACGGTAAAACAATATGCCATGCAAATGGCGAGGATCTTGGTGGAGCGTCGCATTAAGGCTTTAGTTATTGCGTGTAACACAGCCACTACTGCTGCTTTGCCGCATTTACAAAGCATGTTACCGGAAATTCCTGTACTTGGGGTAGTTGCTCCTGGAGCTTCGGCTGCTGTTGCGGCGACTAAAAATCAGCGTATTGCGGTTTTAGCCACAGAAACCACCATTGCTTCTAAAGCGTATCACGAATTGATCGCGCAGAAACTTCCACAAGCAGTAATTACTAGCCGTGCGTGTAGTGTTTTAGTTGCTTTAGCAGAAGAAGGGATGGTGGATAATGCGGTTGCGCGCGAGGCATTAAAGCATTATTTGACTGACATTAGCAATGAGGACGCGGTCTTATTAGGTTGTACCCATTTTCCAGTATTTAAACCGTTACTTACTAGTTTATTACCAGAAGGAGTTGCTATTGTTGATTCCGCCCAAGCTACAGCACTATCGTTACACTCTTTATTGGAAGAGCAAAACTTACTTAACGATGATTTAGGTATTTCCATCAAAGTAAATTATTTAGTGACCGACTCTGTCAAAAGATTCCACGCGGTGGGCAGAATATTTTTGGGTGAAGAATTATCAATTGATGATATTGAATTAATCGATGCAAAGAGCTTGTAGGTTGGTGCTTCGCGGAGCGAAGCCCAACACAGGCGCTCTGAACAGCTACCCTACATCACAGGCTATATTATTTTGGCCTATGGATCCTAAGTTTAGATATTCGCTGTCTGCTTTTGGAAACTCATAGCCTTTTTCTATTCCATAACGGCGCAATATGATCGCATTATTAATTGCTTCAGTAATTTGTTTGACGCTATGAACTAATCCTGGTCTTTGTTGACGCATATTATCTAATATTTTTAATATGCGTTCCGCAGTAACATCTGGGTCATCACTTGAGAAAATAGTCGAATAGTTCCTTAAGATTTCCATAGTAAGAATTAGATGACCTGTACGGCCATGACCATGTTTACAGTGAACAAAAACTGAATGTTCACTTGAAATTCTAAAAATTTTCCAAAGGATCTCTTTTTTCTGATGAGTAACATCACTATTTAAATCAATGTAACTACCATCTTTTAATTCTAAGCCTATGACCTTTATATTTTTATCAACTTCTTTTTTGCTTACCATGATTTCAGATTCAGTAAATATATTGGGTTTTGATACTTTATTCTCATGATGAAAAGAATAGCTACCATTGAGATGTTTTCTGGTAATACAGTAATGGCCAACAGTGTAGCTATTTTTTTTCATATAATAATTTAAAAAATCAATTCCTGAAGGACAGGTATCTAATTCAGACAAGCGATCACCAATGGCAATGATGCAGGAAATAGGGGGATCATGAAAAACGGTGTCTTTAAAAAAATTAATTAAATCTTTTTCATTTTTTGGTCCAGCTGCAGCTGAAAAATTAGTGTTGGTAATGCTATTTGAAGAGCGTATAAAAGAGTCATCCTTAATTCTTGTGTGCTCTTTGGAGTAAATTGGTCCTATTATAAAATTTTTCTTTACTGTCTTGATGACCTGATCAATAAATTCAACGGAGGGCTCTAATTCTTGTGGAAGAGCAGTATTTTTATTTTTTAATACTTGTCGCTTGGCTCTGTGTAGAAAAAACATTTCTATTTCCTATAGAAAAGTAAGGGGGGTGTTGACACTTACTGTATTTTATTTCTGGATAAGCCTTAAAATATTTATAATATACAGATATTTTCTATTAAGCGAGGGAATTTTTCGTTGAAAATAATCCCATAAAAAATAGTTTGATTAAAAAAAATCCAAAAGATATTGAGTAATTAATTTTGATCACATATTATGCTGCGCTTGGTTTGTGTAACTGTTCACGGCCCTGTCATCCCAAGGAGTTTGCGACGAAGGATCTCCTAATTTTGGCACAATATTTAAAATAAATGTTCCTACCATAAACAGGAGACTCCCTCACTACGTTCTGTCTCTTGATCTCATCTGTCGTCCCTATGACATGCCGCAGGACGTCGAATGTGTATAAGATTCAGCACTACGCCTAGGATGATATAAAGTCGTGAATGGCTACAATTTATTTGACGCGTTTATCGCTAGCAAGATATTGAATCATGCTGAGAAAAGAGCGTCATTTGATATTATAAAAGGTGTTCAAGTGATAACTACAAGTAGCAGTCAGTCGGTTCAGCAAATGTTGGCTTTAAGAGTTTCTGTAGAAACCATTAATGAAATTAAGGCTCTATTGCTAGAGCCCCTTAGAATTGGTGAGGTAACTTATAGTCTAAATGAATGGCTAAATGGTGGCATTGTTGAATCTTCTAGCAATGCAGTAACCGTTGCGCAATATGCAGGATTTCAGGGGGCGGTTATTTCGTCAGGTATAGAAGAGTTATTATTTTTATTAGAAAATCTCCGTTCCTATTTAAAGTTATTAAACATTCACGTGCAGTACGTAGAACAAATAGAGACATTAGAAAAGGAAGATTTAAGTTCTTATAATGACATGGGCTTTTTTGTGAGAAACTATACACAAGATGAACTCAATGCAAAGAGAGCTCTTAACCAAGCTTGCCATGTTCTTGAAGTCATTTGGACGGAGTGTATCCAGACGAATGGTAATTTTTATGTCAATATCCCTTTATCCTGTATTTCGGGTGGTCCCACAGGTTTTGAACAAAGTGCAAATGAGAGCGCAGAGATCGTGAAAAAAATTGCACGATCGTTAAAAACGATTTCAACGCAAAAAGCGATGAAATTTTGGGACATACAGGAAGAACCTACGGAAGAATCTGAAATCACCCCTGAGATAGAGATAATTAATAATCCCAGACATTTAAAAGCCTTAATGATTACAACTATAAATAATGTGAATAAGATTCTAGTTCGAGTGTTACCCTACATTATTGGTATAGAAGGCATTAAACAGGTGGGCAGAGAGCATCATACTTTTGTAAACATTCTAAAAAAATGGACAAATCAATCCACTCCTCCCAATGCTTGGAATCAAAATCAGAAAAAAATAATCGAAAGTATAAAGGCAGTAGGGAAGATTTTAGATGAGTGGTTCGTAACGAATATACGACAAGAGTCGTCTTCTATAGAGCGGGTTATGCCTTTAGTATCTCCCCGTAGTAATAGATCAATACAACCCGTAGAATCACATTCAACAACGACAACACTCATTGCAGAGGCATCCCATCCTCATTTCAAATCAATTTTCTCCCGGTTTTCTCGGAAAAAACCAATCAAGGCTAAGTCATTTGGCCTCCCGGATGACTTTATTCAGTGGGATGATGTAAAAAAATTAAAAGCAGTAAAAGCTCCATTAACTGAAGAAGAGTTAACGACTTACTTTCACATTATTGAGTACATCCAGTCTTTGCAAGGGAAGCGATGGGAGTCTTTAAAAGAGAGGATAAATGAGCGTTTATCTGAAGCAAAGGCACAAGAATATACTTTGATCGTGCCTCAAAATATATAGCAATTGTTCACGTAATGGTGTTAATTTAATCTTTTATAAAATAATGTCTCAATAACCTCGGGAACAATCCACCGTTAGGAAGAGGATGTTGACTTGGTTTATCCGCTTGCTGATGCGCGCTGCTCGGATTGCGCGATTGTGTTTCCTCGGCTTATTGGGAGATTGTAGAAACAAGAAAGGGCTAATCTGGTATGAAATAGTACGTTATAAAGAGCTCAATCGGTATGCAGGCTAGCTGTTTGAACCAGGCTAAAATAATACACAGAAATGACTGCTATCTGCTACATGCGGTGTTGAGTCTGTTTCTTCATAGGACGTCGTTGGTTCAGAGGATGGGCCTGCATTATCTGACAAATTGGCCTTTTTCTTGTGAGAATCTTGATAAATTAAGAGAGCCGTTTGTAAAAGGCTATTTGCCAATCCCCATAGTTCATTCTTGTCATCATAATGAGTCGACACTTTCTTTAATAACTTAAGGCAGTGCTTATGATCTGAATCAATTGGCACCTGAGCTAGAAATGAACCGGATGGTATATTTTCTGGTAGTTTAGCTTTTTCCTGATTGGCAATGAAATTGAATACTAGAGGAAGTTTTGGTGAGCTAAGACACATAATTAAGCTGAATATTCTGCAGTCCAGTTGTAACTTCGGAGTTTTCATTATGTATTTAAGAATGTTTATTAAAGGAGTTATCTTATGCTCCCCTTCGATTTCATCTAAAGCAAGTAGCGCTTTTGAATAATTACCTACTGCTTCTTGCAGTTGTTTTTTCCATGAAGATAATTGATCCAATAGATTAAGTGGCTTGATGAGTTTGTAAAATGTAGAAGAACCTAGTGAAGGTTCATTGGATTGTGGCGGGGGGGCGTACCGTTCAAAGACGTATAATAGCTCTTCAAGGGATTGGGCTGTGGAAAGTTCTGTTATCAATGGTGGTACGATTTTTCTAACATAAGGTTGACTATTTTTTTCCATAAACCTAGTTAACCATGAAACATAGAGTTCATTTAAAGAATTTTCACTCATACATCTTACCTTACAGCTAAAACTATTAGACTTCGTGCAACATATTTTGAATTATCCCTGTTCTTCCTTGGGAGGGCGACTCATTAAAACCTCAACTGACTGTTTCGCATTTATTTTATTTTCTAAAAGAGCGTTGATCTGTTCACATATAGGCATTTCTATTTGCTTCGCTCGGGCTATAGCACAGATTTGCGCGGCATTATGTTTTCCCTCAACCACCTGTCCGATTTGCTTTTCAGCTTCCTCAATGGACATGTTATGCCCTAACAATAAGCCAAAACGACGATTACGAGATTGATCATCAGTACATGTAAGTACTAGATCTCCTACACCAGCCAGCCCCATGAAGGTGTCTTGCTTCGCTCCTAAACTAAGCCCTAAACGACTCATTTCAGCTAGACCACGAGTAATTAATGCGGCTTTTGCATTAGAACCGTAACCTAGACCATCACTGATGCCACAGGCTATTGCCAAAATATTTTTCACTGCGCCACATAATTGTACACCAATAAGGTCATCACTCCAATAGACGCGAACATTATTGTGGTGAACTAAATAGTGAATACTTTTTTGATATGCTAAATCATTACTTGCTAAAGTCAGTGCAGTGGGTAAGAAACGAGCGACTTCTTTAGCAAATGAAGGTCCTGATAATATCCCTATAGGATAATGTGTACCAAAACGATGGAATACAAGTTCACTTAATAGCTGATGAGTTACTGGATCTACACCTTTGGTAAGCCAAGTTAAGCCGTGAGGAGGTTCTTTAATTTTACCGATGAGCTCCATAAACGCATGGGAAGGCACTGCGATGAAAACATAATCTGCTTCTCTAAGGCATTGATCAAGGTCCGCCAAAGGAATGAGACTATCAGGAAAGGGTACTCCGGGAAGATAACGTGGATTGCTACTTTCTTTAGCCATAAGGGCAACGTGCTGTGGGTTATGGGCCCACAACAAAACACGGTGCCCAATATTGGATAAATGTATTGCAACAGCGGTGCCCCATGAACCGGCACCTAACATAGCAATAGTATATTTATTCATTTTTTAATGAGAGCTTTCTTCTGTTGCAACTCCAGCGCCCGATTTTTGTCTTTCTTCTAGTTGCTGCATGTAGAGCGCATCAAAATTGATAGGCGCTAGAACGAGCTGAGGGAAGCTGCCACGGATTACTTGAGAAGTAATTGCTTCGCGAGCATAAGGGAACAGAATGTTGGGGCAGAAGCTGTTAAGCAAATGATCTAATTGATTGGCTGGTGCTCCTTGAATGGTGAAAATACCCGCTTGTTTTACTTCAACTAAGAATGCAGTTGTTTTTTTATTAGCAACAGTAGCCGTCACAGTGAGCACCACTTCATAAACACCATTTTCAAGTTGTGTGCTAGTAGTGTTTAAATCTAAATTCAACTCTGGTTCCCATTGTTGTTGAAATACAGCTGGGGTATTGGGTGTTTCATAAGATAAATCTTTAACATAAATGCGTTGGATCATGAATTGAGCTTCATTATTGTCTTGCTCTATATTTGCTTGTGCGGTCATGATATTTCTATCCTTTTAAAAGTTGGTTTAATTTTCCCTGAGTTTCCAGGGCATATAAATCATCGCAGCCACCAATAGCTTGGCCATTAATGAAAATTTGGGGTACAGTGCGTCTACCACTTTTTGCAATCATTTCGTCGCGTAATTCGGGTTGCAAATCAACGCGAATCTCAGTAAAAGGGACATTCTTTTTATTTAATAGCTCTTTTGCTTTCGTGCAATAGGGACAATAACCAGTACTGTACATAATTACTTGAGACATGCTATTAGCCCTTGCCTTTAACTAAAGGCAGCTCAGCATTTTGCCATGCAGCAATACCACCACCCAATACAACTGCTTGATAACCTTGGGCACGGATTTTGGCAGCCGCAACTGGAGATTGCAAGCCGCGAGCACAGACTAAAATTATATTTTTATTTTTATACTTATTCATTTTGGATTGTTCGAAATCTTCAACAGTGGCATTAATAGAATCAATAATATGCCCTGCTTTATAGGATTCCTTATCGCGTAAATCAACAATTACTGCCTCATCATTATTAAGCATAGCGACTACAGATTGCGGGCTTAATTCTTTTGCTTTCTTCTTTTGAGTGATTAATTCATTAATAAATGTTAAAGCTAAAATGATGATAAAGGCTAACCAAAGTAGCCAGTGATTCATGATAAATTGACCTAAGTGTTCCATAATGTACTCTAAAAATTGGAATAATGTGGCGAATTATCCTTAGAATAGAGGATTAACGCAAGGTCTGTTTACAATTCTACTATCTTGGCCCAAATGTCGCGATTTTCTGTACGTCGTTGCTCGAGAGTCGCAATATTTAGACTCAAGCTAGCGAATTGTAAACAGACCTGATTATTCCGCTTTATTTCTTTTTAGCAAGACATAAACAGCCCCGTGTCCTCCGTCTTTGGCTTGGGCACTATGAAAAGCTAAAACTTCATCGAATTGGGGTAACCATCTGTTGATTAGATTTTTAATTACTGGTGGCGCTCCTTCATGCCCCCCTTTGCCATGAATAATAAGCAGGCAGCGTCTGCTATTATTGACTTGCGTTTGAATAAAATTTCTTAAAGATTCACGTGCTGTTTCCGTTCTTAATCCATGTAAATCAAGCCGAGCTTCCCATGGAATTTGACCATTTTTCAGCGCTTTAAATCGTTTACTGGGCACGCTGGGCTGGCAATAGGACAAAATGGTATTGGAAAGTACTGTTTCGGCGATGAAGTCAGACAAATGATATTCTTTTTGATGCCCTATAGCTCTATTAGCTATTGGCGGATTAGTGCTTTTTTTCACTACTTCTGGAGGAGCCGCTTTGCTATGAACTCGAGGAGTTTGTTTATTTAATGGCTTTACTGAACGCATGTGGTCGCGAAACAGAGCTTTGTCCTCATCGGACAGGAAATCATCAGCCATTCTTTACTGCAATAAAATCGTTATACTCAAAGTATAACTTAGGTTATGCATTGATGCTATTTTTCAGAGTTGATGCAAAAGAGGACTTCTTTTCTAACATAGAGTACAATTTGCGCTGGTTAATGATAAATTGGTTTGACGACGTCCCGTGGCTCATTCTTGGAATCCGCATGGTGAGAAATTTCTGGCTCCCTCGGACAAGTCGCGGGACGTGGATAACGCGATGGAAATAATTGCAAGATGAGCCTAGGTCTAGCAAAAATTGTTGCGTAAAGAAGTAATACCCTATCCCTACGTCCCGCGGCTTGTCCGAGGGATCCAGCGATGGTGAAATGAGAGATGACTACGCCTTAAATTAAGGCAACTGGAGCATTAATGACTAATTATCTGATTAAAGAAACGGAAGAACTGGTTACTATTCTTGATTTTTTACGTTTTAGTTTGACCTGTGCTAGTAAGGCGCAATTGTATTATGGTCATGGAACTGATAACGCGTGGGATGATATGCATTCTTTGATTTTAAGAAGTTTGGCTTTACCCTATGATGTTGATCCTAACTTATTGAATGCTAGACTGACGACCAGTGAAAAAAAACACTTGTGCCAACAATTAGAGAAACGAATTAATCAACGTGTTCCTGTGCCTTATTTAATTAAAGAAGCTTATTTTTGTGATTTGCCTTTTTATGTAGATGAGCGTGTGCTTATCCCTCGCTCTCCTATCGCTGAATTAATTAATAGTCAATTTTCTCCTTGGATAGATGCAGAAGAGGTAGATCATATTCTGGATTTATGTACTGGAAGTGGCTGTATTGCCATAGCCTGCTGTTATGCTTTTCCTGAGGCCCAAGTCGATGCGGTTGATATTTCCTGCGAAGCTCTTGCTGTGGCCGCAATTAACAGGGAGCAATTAGGAGTCGAAGAGCAATTAACGTTAATTGAGTCCGATTGTTTTAATAATGTTCCTCCTAAAAAATACGATCTCATCGTGAGCAATCCTCCTTATGTAGGGAAGGCTGAAATGCAAACTTTGCCTGATGAATTTCGTCATGAGCCTGTTTTAGCCTTAGAAACTAGTAATAACGGTTTAGCCATTGTTGAAAAAATTCTCAAAAATGCCCATGCTTATTTGAGTGATCAAGGGATTTTAGTGGTTGAAGTGGGTAACAGCGAAGAGGCTTTATGTGAGGCTTATCCTTTAGTACCCTTTACCTGGCTTGAAATGAGTCATGGTGGCCGGGGGATATTTTTATTGACTAAACAACAATTGGAAGAGTATTTTTAATGTCAGGAAATACAATTGGAACCTTATTTTCTGTAACTACTTTTGGCGAAAGTCATGGGCCAGCAATTGGCTGTATTGTTGATGGTTGCCCTCCTGGTCTGGCTTTGCATGAAGAGGATATCCAGCCTTTTTTGGATAAGCGCAAACCGGGACAATCAAAATATACCACCCAAAGACGAGAAGAGGATAAAGTACACATTTTTTCCGGTGTTTTTGAAGGCAAAACAACAGGAACACCTATTGCTTTGTTGATTCACAATACGGATCAACGCTCGAGTGATTATGAAGAAATTAAAGATTTATTTCGCCCTGGGCATGCAGATTACACCTACCATCACAAATACAAGCATAGAGATTATCGTGGTGGGGGACGTTCCTCTGCTCGAGAGACAGCGGCCAGGGTTGCAGCCGGTGCTATTGCACGGTTATATTTGCGAAGCGTTGCCAATATCGAAATAGTAGGTTATTTACAGCAAATGGGTGATTTGCTGGTGCAGTTTGAAGATGAAGCAGAAATTAATAATAATCCTTTCTTTTGTCCTAATAATAAACAAGTTCAAGAGCTGGCTGATTATATAGACCAATTAAGACGCAAAGGTGATTCAGTTGGGGCGCGAGTTAAAGTGATTGCCAAAGGAGTGCCTGTAGGACTAGGGGATCCCGTTTTTGATAAATTAGATGCAACTCTTGCCTTTGCCATGATGTCTATTAATGCAGTAAAAGGGGTGGAAATTGGTGCTGGTTTTGCAGCTGTTTCCCAGTTTGGAAGCGAGCATAGAGATCAAATGTCGCAGCAAGGATTTTTAAGTAACAATGCAGGGGGTATTTTAGGTGGGATTTCTACGGGACAAAATGTAGAGGTTAGTATTGCCTTGAAACCTACGTCAAGTATTATTACTCCAGGTAAGACTGTTAATACTGCAGGAGAGGAAGTTACTGTAGTAACTAAAGGACGTCATGATCCTTGTGTGGGAATCAGGGCGGTGCCTATAGCAGAAGCAATGATGGCTTTAGTATTGATGGATCATTATTTAAGGCATAAAGCTCAGTGTAGTTAACACGCTTTTAAAACGATGACGAAATTAACGAGGTAAGTAATGAACAGACGATTAAATGTAGCCATAGTAGGTGCAACAGGTGCTGTTGGAGAAACGTTTTTAACGGTATTGGAAGAAAGAGATTTTCCAGTAGATACATTATACCCATTGGCCAGTTCTCGTTCTGTTGGTAAAACCGTGACATTTAGAGGTCAAGAATTGGATGTTCTAGATTTGGCCGAATTTGATTTCAGCAAAGTAGATATCGCATTATTTTCAGCAGGGGGCTCCGTTTCTAAAGAATACGCTCCTAAAGCGGTTGCTGAGGGCTGTATCGTCGTCGATAATACTTCATGTTTTCGTTATGAAGCTGATATTCCTCTCGTGGTTCCGGAAGTAAATGCTCATCGAATTGCTGAATACACCAAAAGAGGGATCATCGCTAATCCTAATTGTTCCACTATTCAAATGGTCGTTGCTCTAAAACCTTTATATGACGCAGCAGGAATTGTTCGCATTAATGTCGCTACTTATCAATCTGTATCAGGCACAGGCAAGAAAGCAATTAGTGAGTTAGTTTCTCAAGTGGGCGATTTATTGAATGGTCGACCTGCAACAGTTGCCGTTTATCCCCAGCAAATTGCATTTAATGCTCTTCCTCATATTGATCAGTTTGAAGAGAATGGTTACACGCGTGAAGAAATGAAAATGGTTTGGGAAACACACAAAATCATGGAAGATGAGAACATTGCAGTTAACCCTACAGCAGTCCGAGTCCCAGTTATTTATGGGCACTCAGAAGCAATCCATGTGGAACTGAAAAGACCTATGACTGCTTCTGAAGCACGTACCCTTCTTGCCAAGGCCCCGGGGGTTCAAGTAGTGGATAATGTTGCTGAATTAGAATATCCCACCGCTATTGGTAATGCGATAGGGCATGATGAAGTATTTGTGGGACGAATTAGACAAGATATTTCTCATCCTTGTGGATTAAATTTATGGGTAGTTGCAGACAATATTCGTAAAGGTGCGGCAACCAACGCGGTACAAATCGCCGAGATTCTGCAAGAGGAGTATTTGTAAGTCGGACAACAAATTGCCCGACATTGAGTTCCTACTAAGAAAAAATTGATAATCCCTCAATCATTCCGGGAAAACAAATCGTGCGATCCGATGTTATTGAATAGTTAATGGCGTCAACTTAAGAAATTAACCCTGTGTCACTTATTTGTAGCCTGGTTGCTTGGAATCAGATGGCATGATTATGTAAGACAAAAAAGCATGGCTAATGCCAGAAACATGCACAAATTGTCCATCTCATTTTTTAGGTATATACTCAATAACAGAACCTAACAAAAATACAATCAGCCCAATTGTTGAATACAATTTAGGCTCTATATTTAGAATAAATGTTCTAGTTTTCTTAACCTAAGTTATACTTTTAATATGACTGTTACACTATGAAAAAAATGGCTATAAATTATTCTTTATCGGATTTTATTAGCGATCCTGTTTCTGCAGATACTATTTTGTCGTACTCCAAACCGCGAGTACCGACTAAACGTGTGCACGCCCTTAAAAATGGCCAAATTGCTTGGGATGCAGTACTTGATTTAAAAGGATTAAAAACGGAAGCCGCTCGTGGAGCGTTAATACAATTTATCTCAAGTCAGACACAAATTTATGAACGATGCATATTGATTATTCATGGGAAAGAAAGCAATCGTGGCGCTCCTCCTCTAATAAAAAATCTGCTCAACCAATGGTTACCTCAATTTGATGAGGTATTAGCCTTTCATAGTGCACAAATTAAAGATGGTGGCTTAGACGCTGTTTATGTATTATTGAAAAAAGCTTCTCATGCTGATTTACCTACTCGTTTACCTCCTAAAGGGCGTGAAACCTCCTTTTTGGCAGCAGAAACCAGATCTATGGAAAGAAAAAGACGATTGGCAGAACAACAAGGAGAACGACAATTAGCCCCAGTCAAAGCACGCGAACATTCAGAAGAAGAACCTAAGGTTAGTCCTGAAGGCGAATTGCAAAATAGCATTTTGCAGCATCCTGCATTGGATAGCCAACGATTTGATGGAATTGATCCGAATTTAAACCCTGAACCTCCATTGAATACTGAAGCTCGGCGGGAATTTGATAATGAGAAAAGAGAACAAGAAAAAGAAAAACAGTTACGTTTAGGAAATATGCCGCGATTTACCTCTACACCAACCCCTCGGGGGCCCTAAATGACAATCGCTAATGACATCATCAGTCATAGAATGCCTGAATTTGAAGCTTATTTGCGCGAAGGAAATTCGTTGGATGATATTGATGAGTATGGTTTTACTCCTTTAATTGAGTGTGCTATCACGCGTCAGATTAAAATTGCTGAACAATTAATTAGTCGTAAAGTCGATGTCAACAAACCTGATGTTACAGGTCGAACCCCCTTACATTGGGCAGTTGATAACAATGATGTAGATATGGCCCGTTTGTTATTAACTAATGGAGCCGACGCTAATGCCTACACTCGCAACGGGTTATCGGTCTTAGTTTATCCTGTGTTGCGTGGTCAAGATCCTTTAAAACATTTATTGTATCAGTTTGGTGGCAAACTTGATTTTGCTCAAGATTTTATAAATGGCAAGCTTTTAGGACACCGTTTTGAATTGCAAGGCGATGTGGATATTGTAAATGCTAAGGGTGAATTTATTGAATTAGATTATGAAGGGTTTATTCTAGAATTCACAGTGGCTGTGATAAAGGATTCCCTACGTCGGTTTATTAGTAGCTATTCAACTCGACATCTACGCGATCTATTTCCTCTAATCAATACCATAATGGATGCATTTACTGATGCTGACGAGTTGTTGCAATACCAGCATCACCCTAGGTTGACTGAGAGTCAATTGCATCGTATCGACGAATTATTAAATGCACCAATGCTCATTTTGCCTGTTGCGAGTCGTGGGCATGCTTTTTGTTTTATCCGTTTTCATCAATGGTGGGCGAAAATTGATCGGGGGGAGAATAGTCTCAAAGAAGGAAGTGTCAATATTTATAGGATTACTAGACCGGAAGCGATCACCGTAGGATTTATACAAGAATCTTTATATAAAAAGCAAAGCAGGCGTTATTTTCATCAGGTAATTAACCAACAATTAGGTTTGGTGCCTGTTGTTCAACTACCTATTAAATCGCAAATTAGTGGTAACTGTTCCTGGGCTAATGTGCAAGCGGTGGTTCCAGCTGCTTATGCGATGCAAGAGCTAGTCAATCCCGACAATTTTAGCCCTGATATCGCAATGTATGTGCATGATGAATGGGTTGAATGGGATAAAGATAGAGCCCTTGATGAGTGTATTCAAAGGTTTTATTTGGCTAATCCTCAACGAAAAGCAAGTATTGTCGCTATGCTTGGAGCAGTTTTATTTCAAGCTTGTGATCATGGTGTTCGCCATCACTTAGACAGAGCCGAGAAAATATTGAGTATTATGACGTTACCTGATTATTATTATGTTTTAAAGAGTTATCTGGATGAATATTGTATTAAGCGATTAACTCGTAAGGGCAATAATTTACTGAAAATTCTTGATGATTGCGGTATCAACCCTAATATAGGGATAAATCCTATAGCAACTGGATTATCTGATTTATCGGATTGAGTGGGTCGAGCAACAAATTGCTGTCTCTTGATCACATCTCTACCTATGCCTCGCGGCTTGTCCGCGAGGTCAAGTGTTTTAACGTAGATCCCCTGGATCCCGGGACAACCCGCGGGATGTCGGAGTAGAGCTGGGCTGGGTTTTCAGAGATGTGTAGAAGATACAGCCGGAGTAGAATTATGCATTGAGCCACACCCTATCTGTTTGCAAGCAACCAGACTACCATTAGATGACACGGGATTAATTCCTTAAGTTGACGCCATTACCTGAACAGTTACCATTCTCTTGCTTACGTGCTGTGACTCGTTCACAGCATCCACCGATGGAGACAGATCCCGGATCCCGAAGGCAAGCGCCAGGCTGTAGAGATATAAGTTAAATAGAAAACTCATTTTTTATTTTATTAAATTGATCCCATTCAAAATCTATATAATCTTTAATAATTTTTTTTATTTCTTCTTGAGCTCCTTCAATGGTAGGGAATTCGGTAGTAAAATTTATTTTAGGACCGGTATTTTTTTTGTTTTTCAAACACTGGGCATAACCATAAGCTCTATATAAATTAATATCCTTTTTTTCCGGTTTTATATCATACTGAATTTTAAATTCCCTATACGTATATTCTATCATCTGGCTCCTGCTCCTTAAATTTAATAGATTATCTTCAAAGTATAGCTTATTTTATTTTTATTGTTTTTCTCCATCCCAAGTAAGATCTGCTTAATTTGATGCACATGGACATTTGCTTTGGCAGTCATTAAACGTATTATTAATTTTCTGGCATGCCTTGGGGAATTTATCGATGGTGTTTCCCATGTAAGGCATGCAAAGCCCGGCCTGATGTTCATAAGCACGAGTACATTGATGTGAGCAGATGGTGCATGCATTTTCCACTTTGGGTGGTGTGGGTTCTGCGGCAAAAATCGTACTGGAGAATAAAAATAATAAAATAGCACGTTTCATAAGATCTCCTTTCCTAGTAATTAATAGCATACTTTATCATCTGCTATCTACATTATAGAATAGACCGCTTATTCTCAAGAGAAATCCACTTAATTCGTATTTAAGCCTTTATACGTAGTTGATACGAGAATGTGGCTTTAATCCCGGATTACGACTTCGTCTAATCCAGAGTACATATTCTTAAGTTGCTTCATCTGCAAAGAACTGTTCTATAATTTAGTTAAACAATTCAAGATGCAGGTTGAAAAATGAAGAATATCTGCTGCGTCATTTTATTATGTTGTTTTTGTATTTCTACTCATGCCAAAGTAAAAATCGGGGCGCCAAAATATATTCCACCTTATTCTATTAATGTTCCTAAACAAGGACTTTCGGGTTTTGACATTGATTATATGAAAAAAGTATGTCAACGCTTGAGTTGGGATTGCGAATTCGTTCCTATGAAATATTTAGAGTTAAAAGAAGCACTACAGGAAAATAAAATTGATTTTGCTATTGGTTCTATAGTGATTATCCCAAACCAGCAAAATAATCTTATTTTTAGTATTCCTTATTTAACTAGTGATGCTGGTTTTCTTGTGAAGAAGGATTCTTCAATAAACAATGTGGGTGACTTACGTGATAAAAAAGTGGGCGTCTTGCATGGTAAAGCATATATCGATTATTTAAACGGACATTTCAATCAACAAGTAACTATTGTCCCTTATGACGTTTTTACCTCTATAGCCATGGATCTACATGATGGTAAAATAGATGCTATTTTTATGAATTATTTAAGTGCTCTTTATTTAAAACAGCAGTTCACCGATAAAGTTAGAGTGTTAAATGAGCACTTTCCGGTAGGTGATGGCTTGGGAATAGTCACATTACCAGCAAATAAAGACAAAATTGAGCAAATTAATAAGGTAATACTTCAATTTCAAACTGATGGAACTTTCACTAACTTATATAAGTATTATTTTCAATTTGTTATAAATTAATTAGAGGTAGTTGTCCTGACCTATCCCCTAAATTAATACTAATTCATTGATGAGATTAATTATCAACATATCTTAAAATGTTTTAAAAATTTTTATAGCGAAAGTATTTTGCGGATAAGCCGTTTTTTGCCGCATATCATCCAAGTTTTTAAAGAAATTAAAAGTCCAATTACTGTCCTGATAAGATTCAGTTGTGCTTCCTGATGTTGTACCTGCATCTCTCTCAAGGAACCCTTTTTCACTATCAGAATCTGCAATATTGACTAAGGCATGAATGGGATTGGATGCATCTTCTTTAACCAAGCAAACTCCTTGATTTAATCCTATATCCGCAAAATCACAACTAACGACTTTGTATTTTTTTACGCTAGTTAATGCTTGAATCAGTAACTGAATATCTGCTGTTTGGGTGCTGACTTGAATATCAAAAACACCTCTTTCTTTATTATAGGTAATACTGACATTATTCTCATCTAAGGTTTTATCATATTTACGTATACACGTTAAAAGGTCAGTGGTTTCCTTTTGTATATTAAGTTTCCCTGTGTCGCACGATACAAAAACTTGATACATGACCTGTTTCTTTGTAGTAGGTTCCAATTCTGATTTAAAATCAGTAACTTCATCTTGCATCGCCACAACATGTTCTGCAGATGCAAGGCAGGAAACAGGTAATTTAGGAGCTGTAGCGGCTCTTGAAAGGAAGTAAGCGCCATCAGTTGTTTTTTCTTTTTTAAGCATGGATTTATTAATTTTAACTTTTCTTATTCCAAATAGATAAGATGAATAACCAGATTCACGGCTGGTATTAGCAGGAGTGGTTGAATGCTTTTGCATAAACGCATCAATTTTCCTTTGTTCTGCTTTGTTTTCTATATGAGAGATTTTATCATTAGCTTCTTTATAATAATGACGTTCACGTTTGCTTGCAGAATTTGTTTCTTTGCGGCAGGGCATTTTATCTCCATTAAAACATATTTGATTAAATATTGACCATTATTATAATTAAAAAAAATTAAGAAATTATTAAAAAGTGTTGTTCGGAACGAGATTTCCTTTACACAGAGCAAAATACAAAGTTGACTTGTTTATTGGAATTGTTAAGGTAGAGGTCTATTAAATGAGGCAATCAGGAAAGGGAGTACTACTATGAGTGAATTTTTCCAAATACCACCCGCTCTTGGCAATCAGTATGATGAAGATAGAGTTCTGAAGTCTTACTTAGAGTGGAAGCTTCCTCATCCAATTTTTATGGAACTGCAACCAGAACTGCGCCAACTTGGGGAACGTGTCATTACTGATATCTATCAGTTGGGCTTAATGGCGGAAGCAGAACCCCCTCGACATATCCCTTATGATCCCTGGGGAAAAAGAATAGATCATATTGAAGTGTCTCAAGCATGGAGAGAGTTAGATAGAATTTCTGCAGAAGAGCAATTAATAGCAACAGGCTATAAACGCCAACATGGCGCTTTTTCTCGTATCCATCAATTTGCAAAGCTCTATCTTTTTCACCCATCTTCTGCAATCTATACCTGTCCACTTGCTATGACTGATGGAGCGGCACGAGCTATAGAGCTTTATGGCGATGAGTTTCTGAAACAAAGAGCTTTTAGCCATTTAACCTCTTCAGATCCCAATCAATTTTGGACTTCAGGACAATGGATGACTGAACGTACCGGAGGTTCTGATGTAAGTAATACATCCACTATCGCTAAACCAGATGGCTCACATTTTCGTCTGTATGGTGTTAAATGGTTTACTTCAGCAACGACTTCTCAGATGGCCATGACTCTAGCCCGTATTGAAGGGGCAGCAAGTGGCAGCAAAGGGCTTAGTCTGTTTTATTTAGAATTGCGTGATCAGCATGGAAATCTTAATGGCATCCGCATTAATCGTTTGAAAGAGAAATTAGGCACGCGTGCGCTTCCTACCGCAGAATTAACCTTAGATGGTGCCTCGGCTATTTTGGTTGGAGAACCAGGAGACGGCGTAAAAAAGATCTCTTCTCTATTTAATATTACACGTATTTATAATGCCTGCTGCGCCGTTGGATACATGCGTCGCGCCCTTGCTCTTGCTCGGGACTATGCGACAAAACGTATTGCTTTTGGACGTCCTCTTTCAGAGCATGGGCTACATTGTGAAACATTAGCAGAGCTACAAGTAGAGTATGAAGCTGCTTTTCATTTGGTATTTCATGCCATTGAACTTTTAGGTAAAGAAGAGGTCAAAGAAGCGAGCCAATCAGAATCCGCAGTACTTAGGCTGTTAACTCCCTTAATCAAACTTTATACGGCAAAACAAGCGATTAAGGTTGTTAGTGAGGCATTAGAAGCTTTTGGGGGGGCGGGATATGTAGAAGACACTGGTCTGCCTCGTTTACTGCGTGATGCCCAAGTTTTAGCAATTTGGGAAGGAACAACGAATATTCTCAGCCTTGATGCATTACGCGCTATTCGTAAAGAGCAAGCTGCTGAACCGTTCTTATTGGATATTGTCGAGAGGGTAAAAGGTATTACTGCTCAAGAGCTCCTATATTCTAAAGAGAAAACTCTTGCTGCTGTAGCAGTATTGAAGGATTACATGCAATCCATGCTTGCCATGAGTGAGGGCGATCAGCAAATTGCTGCACGACGTTTTGCCTACAGTATGACGCAAACTTACGCGGCCAGTTTACTATTGGAACATGCCAATTGGTCCCTACAAAAGAACAAAGGAACTCTGGCGGCAATTACAGCGAGAAGATGGTGCTCTAAGGATTTGACCCTTCTTCTTAATCCTACGGAGATTTACCGTAAAGAGTCACACATGTTGGGATTAGATAGTTTCAATTAGCTTTTATTTCTTTTGATACAGTCCAATTAGTTCACTACTAGCAATGACATGTCCCTTCATTGCCTCTATGACTTCATTTTTAGAGGCAGTACTATTTAAATTTAGTAAGGTATTCAACGCATAAAGTTTAAAGAAATATCTATGGGTGCCGTTAGGTGGGCAAGGGCCGATATAGTCATTTTTTTTCCAACTGTTCTTGCCGCTTATTGCTCCTTGTGGAATTAGGGTCCCTTCATTTAATTGTTTTACACTCGCAGGAATGTTAAATAATACCCAATGATCCCAGGAGCCTCCCGGTGCATCTGGATCTTCAACAAATAACACGTAAGATTGAGTTTCTGCTGATGAATCTTTCCAAGATAAAGGAGGAGATTCATTTGTTCCATCACAGGTATATTGGCTAGGAATAAGGCTATTGCCAGAGAACGCAGGACTTTCAAGGGTTAAATCGGCTGCAAAGTTTTTAAAACTTAAACTAATGAACAATACAAATAGAAAGGCTAATATTTTTTTCATATTATATTTCCTCAGAAAAGTCTCGAGCTAAATAGTTTAATAACGCAATGATTATAGTGGTTATTGGAGCAATAATATGCATTCCAAATCCTGTAGCCATGCCAATAGCCACGGTCGCCCACATGGTCGCTGCGCTAATCGTTCCATAAATACGTTGTTTGTCTCTAAAAATTAAACTGGCCCCTATAAAGCCAACGCCAGTGATTAGGCCTGTAATCCCAGACATCACATATTGATTATTTAAAATGACAAACCCATGCAACATGACCACCGTAAATAAACAAGAACCGGAGCATATAGCGCAATAAATCAATGGTCCTATATGATATTTTTGTCTATTTGAAATTCCTATTATGATTCCAAGAATTGATGCAATGATAACCCTAAGAGAAAATATGAGCTCCGCAGAATAATCAGAGCCCCGTTCTAAAACTTGCCAGCCCGGCAAACTTGCAGAGAATAATAGGGGAGAGACTAAGGATATCAGCAACAGTAATAATAGTTTATTTTTATTCATTTAATTATCAACATATTGGTTAACGTATCACCAAAATCTAGCCATTCAGGCCATCGTTTTTAAACTAGTCTGGCGTAAATTAGAGGTTAAAGCAATGATTTAACTCAATAGCCTTTGTTGAACCTCAGTCCAACCTACTTCAACGTGCCGTGACAAAAGCTTCAGAAAAAGAGGATTTAATTGTCTTTTTATAATACAATTAGCGCTCTTGGTATAACAATTTTGATAACAAAAGAGAAAATCAGTGAAAAATTATGTATGGATTCTATTTGATGCCGATGATACTTTGTTTCATTTTGATGCCTTTAATGGCTTAAAATTAATGTTCTCTCATTACGATGTTCTTTTCACCGAACATGATTATGTTGAATACGAACTCATCAATAGAGCCTTATGGACGGGCTATCAAAATGGCACCATTACCTCTGAGGAGTTACGATGTAGGCGTTTTGCCGTTTGGGCAACGAAATTAGGATGTAGTTCTCAAGATTTAAATAGCGCTTTTATGACTGCGATGGCTGAGATATGTATTCCTCTAGAAGGAGCTGTTAGTCTGCTCAATGCATTAAAAGATAGAGCTAAGTTGGGGATTATTACTAATGGATTTACCGAATTACAACAAATTCGTCTTGAACGGACGGGTCTTAAAAATTATTTTGAGTTAGTTGTCATATCCGAGCAAATAGGGTTTGCCAAACCGCATCAAGCTATTTTTGAACATACACTTGCCATTATGGGCAATCCAGAGCGCGAACACGTGCTCATGGTGGGCGATAATCCGGATTCTGATATCTTAGGTGGGATCAATGCTGGCTTACACACTTGTTGGTTAAATCGACATAATAAGCAGCTCCCAGAAGGAATCAGCCCTCATTACGAAGTGGCTTCGTTAGAAGAACTGGAGCACTTATTAGTAGGTTAAGAGAACCCATCAATCGATGGGTTCAATATCACTGAAGCGGATGGCAATAGGGTCTTTAACTTGCTGATTCTCAATGTATCCAGCACGCAAATAGAGATCACCTTGAGGAGGTGAGGCAAATCCACCCCATAGTGTATCTCTTGATGGCGGGGAGTTATTGACGGTCTTTGTTTGTATGTTGAGTGGACCACCATGATGAACACCACAAGGAGCTAATAAGCATTCATGTATTCCCATTTCAAACCAATGGCCATCTAAAAAGCCTCGAGCAGTACCTGCCCAGATAATAACGCACTCATCAGAAATGGGGTGGGTATGTCCTGCAAACATATCACCTGTTCCACAACGAGTAAGATGAAAACCACATTGTCGTGCGCCATGCCCAGGCCATAGAATAAAACGCATGGGGCTACCATTAGCAGTAAATTCTGCTCCTCTAAATACATTGAATAAGGCGCCATGTTTTCTTATATCTTCTCTGTCCAAATTCCAGCCACGAATATTAGGATGAGTCTCGCGGTAACGTAGGTAGTTTGTTTCAGCTATCTTGCCAGGAATTATGGATTTTTTCGCTTCTTCTATCGCATCAAAGTCCATTTTTCCTAATAATTCAATATAAAATCCTGAGTCAATATATAAGCTTACCAAGGGAGGTGTAATGGCGCTGACTAAAATAAACTCTTCCTTATTCGTTATAGAGTTTCGAATACCGTGACTTGTTTGCTCGGGAAAATACGCAATATCACCGGGTTCTATTTCAACCCATTGCTCTCTTAAATAAACTTCCCCTTTACCTTGGACACACAAAAGCGCCTCTTCAGATATTTGATAAGAATAGAGAGGGCTTTCTAGTCCCGGTTTTACTGTGATGACATGGATGCTTTCAGTTTGAAAACCATTTCCAGGCCAGGCTATCAGTCGTGTTGGAAGATTATGAAGTACTATTTCTATTCCTTCATTAAGGCTTCCAATAGCACCACTGTTGCGTATTTGCTCATGACTTCGGTTTCTGGCTAAATAATGTTCCTTATTTTCCATGTTGTTGCTTCCCTCCATAGAATTTTCGTAAGCGTTCTGTAACCGTTTGATTTTACAGATTAGTATAGAGCAACATAAATAAGCTTCATACTCAACTTATTTATTAATCACCACTCTTAATGCTTGTAGTTTCAACGTAGCATTATTGATATGGTGTTCACTATCAATGATTTGTTGCTTAAAAAAAGCAATTTCTTCATTACGAATGTTAGGATTAATTTTTTGTAATGCTTCTAATCGATTGATTTCGTTACTAATGCTGCTTTTCATCTCTGCATGAGCATTATCAATTATTTCCCTCAAGTGTACTTCAGCAGCTTTATGACTGCTCTCTAATATTTTTTCCAAATCATCGTGTACTTGTTTCACAATAGGGTAACCTAGATGACGTTTCACTGATTCACACATTTCATTGAGTTGAGTGTAGCTCAGTACTTTGGAAAGATTCTTTCCTGAAACATCCATCAAAATTCTGATAGGGGTGAAAGGCAAAAATCTATCGAGCTGTAGTTCCTTGGGAGATGGGCAATTAATGGTGTAGAATGTTTCCAGAAATAAAGTTCCTGGCGGAATGCTTTTTATTGAGATAGTTGTTAATGTTGCATTACCCACCTCAGAACTTAGAATCATCTCTATAGATTCATTCACCATAGGATGTTCCCAACTTAAGAATTCCATATCTTCACGAATTAATGCTTTAGCGCGTGAATAAGTTACTGTAATGCCATCTTCTTTTAAGCCTGGAAAGTGACTTGTTTTCATATGATCTGTAGGGCGCAGTATTTCTGATGATTCAGAATGATATTCATGATCTATGGCGTATTCATGAAATACCTTAGCCATATAATTTTCCAATTCTAGATAATTTTCTTCAGCTTCAATATCAGCAATAAGTTCTTTAGCCTTAATTGGATCGCAGGAATTCATTTCCAATAATTTATCACGTCCAGCCTGTAGGGCAGAGTTTATTTCCTCGGTATGAGCTTTAGTATCTGTGATTAATATGTCAAGCTTTTCTTGAATATCTTCTGCCTGTGGCTGTTCTAAAATAGGTAAAAGTCTTTCGGCAAAGGTTTCGTAGATAGAAAAACCAACTGAGCAACTTTTTTCAAATAAATCAATCCCCTCGTGGTACCAGCGGAATAGCAATTCTTGGGCAGTATTTAATAAATAAGGGACATGAATTTCAATAGTATGGCGTTGGCCTATACGATCTAATCGACCTATACGCTGTTCTAACAAATCTGGGTTTAATGGTAAATCGAACAACACCAGATGGTGAGAAAACTGAAAATTTCGACCTTCACTACCTATTTCAGAACATACTAGCGTTTGCGCGCCATTCTCCTCTTCAGAGAAATAGGCGGCAGCCCTGTCTCTATCGATGATCGATAGTCCCTCATGAAAGGCTGTACTACGAATGCCTTTTTTCAATTTTAAGTGCTGTTCTAAGGCTATGGCGGTTTGAGGCTTAGCACAAATGACTAATACCTTTTGAGGATGAAGAGTCTTTAATTGAGTAGCAAGCCATTCTACCCGCGGATCTTGTTCCAGCCAGGAGTTTTTTTCCATAGTCGTTTCTGGATACAGATGAATTGTACCTGGCTGCTCTACTAATTTAGTATAAGGCGCAGGGCAGGGTAAAGGATAAACGTTGAGATGTCTTTCGGGGAAACCGTGAATGGCAGCCCGAGTGTTGCGGAAAAGTACTCGCCCTGTACCGTGTCTATCAAGAAGACTCTTAATTGTATCATTAATGTTGATCGAGGTTTGTCCTGGCAGGTAGCTATCTAATTCCGCTCTTAATTCATCGTTGAGCTCATCAGTTTGGGCTTCGTCTCTATACTGAGTTAATTTTTGAACTACTTTATTAATTTCCTGATAATGTTCTTCTTGTTTTTTAAATTCAGAAAAATCATAAAATCGTGACGGATCAAGAAGGCGTAAACGAGCAAAATGACTTTCAATACCGACTTGTTCTGGCGTTGCAGTAAGAAGCAATAAACCTTTGCTTTGCGCTGCTAATTGCTCAATGCAGTCATATTCTGGACTAGTTTCTTCTTCGGACCAATGTAAATGATGCGCCTCATCGACAATAACAATGTCCCATTTGCAGGATGTGGCTTGTTGACGAGCTTTGGCATTTTCCATTAGAAAATCAAGGCTACATAATATCAGTTGTTCTGTTTCAAAAAGATTGCTTTCAGTAGGGGCTTCTAGCAGTTTAATGAAGTCTTCTTCTTTCTTTTCATCATCACAATAATCCATGGCATCTTGCATTAAGTCATAGCGTTTTTGATCAAAAATAGAGAAGTACAAATTAAAACGTCTAATCATTTCAACAAGCCACTGATGAACCAACGTATCAGGAACCACAATGAGTATTCGTTTTGCGCGCCCTGTGTGCAATTGATAATGTAAGATCATCCCGGCTTCAATGGTTTTACCCAGGCCAACTTCATCAGCGAGCAACACGCGCGGTGCATAACGTTGAGCTACTTCATTCGCTATATATACTTGATGGGGAAGATGACTGGTTCGTGAACCTAATAAACCTCTAACTTTCGATTGTTGCAATCTGCTGACATGCTCAAGAGTCTCTATTCGTAACTTGAAGGCATTCAATTTATCAAGCAGCCCGCTAAAAAGCCGTTGTTCTGGAGTGTTTAGCTTGATAAATGCGTTAAGAGCAAGCTCAGTGATTTGTATTTCATTTTCTGCTTCATCCACACAGGAATAAATGACAATACCCTGGTGTTCATAAACATGAGTAACACGTAATTTTTTTTGCTCATTAGTGATAACTTCTTCGCCTTCCTTATAAATGATACGGCTAAGAGGCGCACTATCTATAGCATAAATTCGTTCTTCTCCTGCTGCGGGAAAACTAATACCCACTTGCCTGCCTTGCAGCTCAGTAATGATACCTAAACCGAGTTGAGATTCAGTATTGCTTATCCAGCGTTGGCCAATGGTAAATGTCATCACTTCATGTTCCTGTTTTTAAATAATTTAATATCAATACAGACTTTCTTCGGGCAATTGTATCAATTTTTAATAGCATAGACATTATTTTTTCATTTTTTACAGCGACTCCTGCTAACTAGGGGATCTTGTCAACAACGTCTGTCTGCTAGGGCAAACCTTTTGGCAGATAGACCTTGCTGTTACTAACTTTTTTGGGCGACAATAGCTGTATTTTTATTTCCTCATGAGTTGTGGCCCCTCTCTATTCATTATGAATAAATCATTGACAATTTTTGTTTTATCGATATATGATGATTTTGAGTGTTAAATTTTTAAACTAAAAAGGAGTGCATTATGAAAACTCGTATTGAAAAAAAACTCATCGTTCAATACCTTTCTCGTGTTGTAACCACACCTAAAGCAACAAGTTCAAGTGCGAGCCGGGGGTATCTTTTTAAGATCTAAATCATTACCTATTTTACCTTCCCAAGTTAGACATCGTTTTTTCCATTCTAAACCCACCCATCCACCATTGACTGTCATAGCTGATAAAATTAAGCAAGATTTCCTTTCCAATCATCATCAACATGCTCAGAAGCATTCATTAATTGGTATTGATCATGTACTTATCTATCTCAATGGTAAGTTAACGCTTTTAGGGAAAAAAAACGAGAGCGTGTTGCATGAGATAGAAACAGTGAAAACCCCTGCTTTAGAAGAGGATTACATTACATTAAAAACGATCTCTCATCTTAGTGTGTGGTTGAATCTTGCCTTGCGCTCTATGATTGAGCAGAAAGAGCAGTATGATAGTGAGCCGGCTGAATTATTGCAGATTCAAGAACATTTATTGGCATTAAAAAGTGTCAATGATGAGCATTTATTGCATGAACATCGTGTTCTTAATCGTTTAATGAAAGTAACTTATAAAGCACTTCTTGCAACAACTACACGACAACTGCAAGATATTCAATCGCAGTTTCTATTAGAAGTTAGGGAAATAAATGAGCGCTATTCCGCTCAAGCGACTGAGTTGCAATTAAAAGGGCTATATCGAATCACAAGGAATTGGGTAAAACAGCATAATCTTCTAGTGCAAAATAGTCGTGTTCTGATTGTTGTTCCTCATGATCCACGAGAGGGATTGATAGAGAAACAGTATTTCCTCGATTGGTACTCAAAAGAGGGTATAGCAGATGCTGAAAAACAGACTGGTCATATTATTTGTGTGGAGATGTTACCAGAACAAATGGGCACAGTAAGTCAGTTGAGTTTAATTGACTTTTTGAAAAGACATCAACTGAATATGCCCATAGGGAAGGATATGTTGGGTAATGAGCAGGCTATGAACAAGGATATTCTAAGTTCCTATGCTCCTCCAGTCTTAGAGAAATTATGTCCATTTCATTCCCGAAAATACTTGGCCAATAACTCAGTCTTTTCTGCAAACCCAATAGAGGTTAAAAAAGATACTGAAGTTGATTTAGTTAATGGATTACAAACGTAGGGTGTGTTGATTATTGGTTATCATCCTAATATTTTCACAATAAAGTGTTTAGGTTGGGTTAGGAACCCAATCTACATTTTTTAACCAATGATCTATCTATTGCATCATCTTGCTTACACATAATTAATATGAGTGTTATATAAGGAACATACTCATGTTTTTATATCGAACTTAAGTAAAGTTATTGGTTAAAAATAGTTTATTGTTTTCAATAAGTTAAACTATTTATCTAATTTTTCACCAACTAATTGTTTTGAAAATAATCAAGTAGGATTTATTTTAATTTGATTAAAAAACCAATTAGTTCTTGTTTTATTCAAATTTTACGTTTAAAAATAATAGATAAAAGGAAGATATTTAACGCAAGGAGCAAAAATGTCTATGGCGCCATATGAACTTGAGAGTTTATTAAAAAAAACAGTAACCTTAAAACAAGATGAAGTTGTCGCAGAAAATCAAAAACTGCAAGAAGCTATTTCTGTCCCGGGCAATCCAGGAGAAGAAGTAGAGGCTAAAAAAAATGATCCCATTCAGACCACTTTGCTAGAAAAAAGCAGTTTAGAAAATATTATCGAAGCCAAACAACAAGTGTCAAAAGTCAAAGCAAGCCTTGGTACGATTATTGATACCATGGCGCAAAATCCCAGCATTTTCAATCGCGCAGCGACTTATTATGGTGAATTACCCTTTTGGCAGAAAATTGCATTGGGTTTGGGCATTTCAGTACCTACCTTGGCGTTAGGAATATTTGCTGAGATTGGAGCTCTTCTGGTGGTTGGTGGCGTAACAGCTGTTGCCTATACTGCAACTGGTATCGTTCTTGATGACCATCATCATTGCAATATCAACATTGCCGATCGATTAAAAAAAGGAATCGTTAGTCTAGCCGATGTATTGGAATTGACTATTAATGCACTAGACAAAATTGGAAAAAAACTAGCTGAAGAAGTAGAAAAATTTAAACAAGAGAATGAAAAATTGACGGCGAATGTGTTTAATCTTACAGAGCAAGTTGATTCGCTTAGTTCCCAAGTAGAATTGTTCATTGAAATTGAGAAAATGTTGCGTAAGAGCAAAACAGATCTTGAAGAAACCACAGAAGTCCTTAAACAATCGGTGGCGGATCAGTCTGATTTATTAAAGAGAAATCAAGAAGAATTGGTGCGGGTTACAAAAGAATATAACCAAAGTCAAAAGCAATTATCTGAAAAAGTGAAAGAGCTACATGAAGTAAAAGCACAAATGAGTCAGGGAGTGGAAAAGGTAAACCAATTATCAAATACTTTAGCAACTACAGTATCTACTTTTTCTATGGCAGTGACTGCTGATAAAAAAGAAAAAGATGTTCTCCAATCTAAATTAAGGGCGATTTTAGGAGAACAAGAAAAAAGCTTAGGTTCTGCAGTTAAAAGTTTAAATACGACAGAGGAAAGTATGGAAAAAGGGCGAGATGAGATTGTGTTTGCCAGTAGTCGTTATAATTATTTATTAGAAAGACAAGAACAGCTGGTTGCCCGATTGGAAGCGATTGATAAAAAACTTCACGCAGAACAGGCGGCCTCTAAAGAATCTACATTTGCGGTATCCATATCGGAAGAATCTACGCCCACGACTCCAAGATCTGGGGAATCTATATCTGAGGTACCTGTATCTCAATTACTGAGTTCTAAAGGAATGTATGCAACAAAACAGCGTGACGCAGATGTTACTGCAGAAAGGGTTAGGCAGTTTCTCAAAGGAGGATAATTGTTCACCCTGAACAGTCAATGGCGTCAACTTAAGCCCATGTAGCCCGGTTGCGAACAACCGGGCTACAAATAAGTGACATAGGGTTAATTTCTTAAGTTGACGCTTTTGCCTGAACAGTTATCATCATGTTATCCATACAATAGGAACGGCTAATTTATCTTTCTGTCTGTTCTCTAGGTAATGAAGATTCCCTTTTTTTATTGCCTTCATTCTTACCTGAAGCATAGCGGTTACCTTGTTGACCGCCTTGAGCTTGTTGACCAGAAGTAGATTTTTTCCGTTGTTGATTAGGATTAACATTTTGGTTTGAAGCCGTACCACTACCTCCAGCTTGGACGCGTTGTTGATTACCACCAGAACGTCTTCTACGATTTGAGCTACCTTGCCCTCGTCTTTCATTAGAACCGCGAGACGATGTTTTTGCTGGGCCATGGGCTCTATGTTGATGCTTCTTAGATTGTTCCTGAGCAGATGATGTAGTCGGTCCACCAAATAAACTGGTCCATAAGCGTTTGATAAAACTAGTCGATGGATGTTTAACAGTAGCATGTTCAACAAAAGGTTTCACTGCAGGCTCATCATGAGGTACGTCTTGCTGATTGCTATTCATCACATGAAGCTCTGGCTGTTGAATTAAAGTATAACTTGGCTTTTTAGACTTACCTACATTGTCTTCCTTCAAGCGAGTGATAGTGTATTGTGGTGATTGAAGATAAGGATTAGCGATAATAATGACACTAACATCATGTCTTTTCTCAATATCTCTAATGAAATTTCTTTTTTCATTCATGATGAATGTGGCCATTTCAGCCGGAAGTTGTACTTGTATTTCAGCGGTCTTTTCTTTAAGAGCTTCTTCTTCAATAAGGCGAGTAATGGATAAACCATGCGATTGGATATTGCGCACTGTACCTCGTCCCTCGCAACGAGGGCAGATTTCCTGAGCCGTTTCACCAAGAGATAGTCTTAAACGTTGGCGAGACATTTCTAAAAGGCCAAAACGTGAAATACGACCTACTTGTATCCTCGCTCTATCTGCTTGCAATGCTTCTTTCAAGCGATTTTCAACATCACGCTGGTTTTTACTAGAACTCATATCGATAAAATCGATAACCACTAAGCCGCCTAAATCACGTAGACGTAATTGACGTGCAATCTCATCTGCCGCTTCTAAGTTAGTATTTAACGCCGTAGCTTCAATATCAGAACCACCGGTTGCTTTGGCTGAGTTGATATCAATTGATACTAGAGCTTCTGTTCTGTCAATTACGAGTGCGCCACCAGAAGGTAACATCACTTGTCGCTGATAGGCTGTTTCTATTTGACTCTCAATTTGATAAAAATTAAACAGTGGAATGCTACTATTATAAAGTTTCAAATTAGGTAGAAATTCAGGTTTTACTCGCTCGATATACTGCTTGGCTTTAATATAGGAAATTTGATCATCAATAATAATTTCGCTAATGGATTTACGTAAATTGTCACGTATAGAGCGAATAATGACGTCACCTTCCTGATGAATTAAGCAAGGAGCCAGTTCTGAGTTGTATGCTTGTTTGATTGCTTGCCATTGGTTGCACAACATATCTAAATCATCTTGCAGTTCTTCTTGGCTTTTGCCAACACCGGCCGTACGGATGATAAGTCCCATATCTTCAGGCAAGGTGAGTGCATTTAGAGTTTCACGTAATTCATCACGTTCATCTCCTTCGATGCGTCTTGAAATACCGCCAGAACGAGGGTTATTAGGCATTAATACTAAATAGCATCCAGCAAGAGTAATAAAAGTAGTTAATGCAGCACCTTTATTGCCTCTTTCTTCTTTATCTACTTGAACTAATAATTCCTGCCCTTCACGGATCAATGTCGTGATCGGTAACTTTTCATCGCCAAAATCTTCAGGATTTTTGCTTAAATATTCGGGTGCAATTTCTTTTAGTGGCAAAAAGCCTTGGCGCTTAGAGCCGTACTCAACAAAAACGGCATCAAGGCTGGGTTCACGTCGAGTGACTATCGCTTTGTATATATTTCCTTTTTTCTTTATCTCTCCTGGACATTCTATGTCAAGATCAAATAAGTGATTGTTTTTAATGAGTGCAACGCGAACTTCTTCTGTTTGCATTGCATTGATTAACATTTTTTCCATCTGTAACCCCATAATTAGGGCGCAGACACTATAGTTGAGATAGTATAAGGCTCCATTAGACCTGTTGCATCACTGGCAGTGTTTGCCCGATTGCTGCGTTATAAGCGTTTCCCCGGTGTTCATTTACTCTTATGTAAATGCACGCCGCTTCTCGATCCACTTATGCCTTGCGCTCAAGCAAAATCTGCTCGTTATGCAAGAGGTCTATTGTTGCCATTTTCGCTTGATATGCACCAGTTTTCTGATGATCCATAATCCTTTACTACCCTAAGTATAGTGATACGTGGGGGGAGGGCGTATGGAAATTTACAGTTTGGCATTCCTTCTTGCGAAAAGGCAGCAATTTGCTCTCTAATGGCTTAATTCGGCATTTTGAAAATGCCTTTTTTGCCCAAGAAGAGAGGTGAACTTTAAGCTGACCCATGACCTTGTGAACAGACCTTACGCATGTTCCTTGAATAGACCGAGATGCTACTGCAGAGGGCAACTGCGTTGTTGGTACGGCGCTCGAATCTTTATGTACTATTATGTACATTCCGGTTCTGCATTCCGTTCCTTTTAACACTAGCTTTCCTGCTGCGAGTTTTAAAAGAGATCTAATACTCAAAGGGGCACGCTGGGAAATGTACCAGTTACGGATTAAACGGTTTGAGAAATATAGCCTTTTCGTGAGGCGTGATGAAACCCTAAAATAATTCGCAATTAGTATAAAGCATGTCTTACATGCGTAGGTATCTGTTGAAATAATTATCAATTTAGCCCTGGCATTGGGTCGCTTCCTTGTATCTTCAACTTAAATGAAAGCGCATCTAGTTTTTCTTTAAACATCTACCCATTCACCTTGATTCAAGAGCGTATCCTGAACAATCAATGACATTAACTTAAAACGAAGGTTAAGCTCTTGGCCTAACATTAGTCTCTTGCTTTACTTAACATCTTTTGTCAGGCCAAGGGCCCGACCTACGCTTAAGCTGACGTCATTACCTGAACAGTTACGTTTGTCTTTAATCGGGTAGTTGTTGCTTTAATTTGATTTATTGTCAAATTAACCAAAATAACGACATCCTATTAATTTTTTATTCTATAATTGATAGAAAATCAAGGGAGTTTACGTATTTTAATAAATCAACAACAAATCTTTGTCGATAATTAATCGACTATTAAACTTTTTCTTTGTTTATGCGTTATAATTCGGTCGCTAGGGAGTTTTCCCTTACGATTGATAATCATATCAAAAAATTCACGCTCAGCAAACAGGTTTATTGACAATGAGTGAAGTAAGTTATAAAGAGATTAGTAGTGAAGAAGAAGGGCAGCGTCTGGATAATTATTTAATTCGTATCTTGAAGGGGGTACCTAAAAGCCACATTTATAGAATTATAAGAGGTGGTGAAGTCCGAATTAACAAAAAAAGATCTCAAGTCAGTTCTCGTCTGCATGCTGGAGATATTGTACGTATCCCACCTATTCGTATTTCAGAGTCAAAAGAAGTTTTTGTCGGTGATGCTTTGGCAAAACGCCTTAAAGAATGTATTATTTTTGAAGATCCGCGGCTTTTGGTTATTAATAAGCCAGCGGGTATTGCAGTACATGGTGGCAGTGGTTTAAGTCTTGGTGTTATAGAGGCATTAAGAAAAACCCGACAAGATTTACCTTATTTAGAATTGGTCCATCGATTAGATAAAGAGACATCAGGTTGTCTTCTATTAGCTAAAAAGAGAAGCACTTTAAGAGCTATCCAAGCTTTATTGGAGGCCCGGCAAATTCAGAAGACTTATTGGGCATTATTAACGCACTCCTGGCAAGGTAAAAAGAAAGTGACAGTGAGAGCAGCCCTTGAAAAGAATACATTAAAATCAGGCGAGCGAGTTGTTTTAGTGAACGATGAAGGTAAGGCTTCAGAGACAGATTTTAAACTCTTAGAGAATTATAGCCAGGCCTGTTGGGTTGAAGCGAGTCCTAAAACGGGACGTACCCATCAAATTCGTGTTCATAGTGCGCATCTAGGTCATGTTATAGTAGGGGATAAAAAATACGGATCTCTTGCAGGAGAAGTGGCAGGAATAGATAATGGCCGAAATCGCCTTTATTTGCATGCACGAGCAATTCAATTTGAATTAAATGGCACAAAACTGTCATTTCAAGCTAATCTAGATGAGCAATTTGCTAATACACTAAAACAGTTGCGCGCGAGGAGTATAGTGAGCAATGAGTAATCCATATCAATTAATCGTTTTTGATTGGGAAGGAACCATTTCTGACACCTTAGGGTTAATTTTACACACGGTGTCTACTGAGGCCAATAAGCTAGGTTTTGGCGAACTAGACCCCTATGTGGCAAGAAAATATGTTGATCTTGGATTAGTGCAGGCTTTACGCAAAACATTCCCAGACTTATCTTGTAAACAACATGAGCAATTGTTACAAGCAGTACACCAAGCAATGATTACTCGACCCTCTGAAATCTGTTTGATTCCTGGGGCTCGGGAGTTTATTCAACTGGTGCATGATGCAAAAATAGATATAGCTATAGCAACGAATAAAGGACAACAATCATTGTTACGTTCTCTTCAGGTAGCAGGCCTAAATGAGCTATTCAAGGTGACACGCTCCGCAGGACAGACTCCGGCTAAACCATGCCCGCAAATGTTAGAAGAAATTATGGAAGAATTTGGTAAAGAGCCTTCTTCAACTTTGATGATAGGTGATTCGAGTTCCGATATAGAAATGGCAAAAAGTATCAATGTGACAGCAATAGGTGTGGACTTTTACCACCAGCAAGAGGCTGCCCTAAAGGCTGCTGGTGCTCTAGCAGTATTTGACGATTATCAGCTATTGGCGAACTTTTTAGGATTGCCGAAAGTGTAAAAGGAGGTATTAATTAAGTGAGTACATTAACCAGTTTGCCCAATCTGCTAACGTTAATGCGTATAGTACTTATTCCCATCTTTATCATCGTTTTTTATTTACCTTTTCAATGGGCTCATGCTACTGCAGCAGTCATTTTTGCTGCAGCAGGCTTTACTGATTGGTTAGACGGTTATTTGGCACGAAAGCTTAAAATGATGTCTCCCTTCGGCGCTTTCCTGGATCCAGTTGCAGATAAGTTGCTTGTATCTACTAGTTTACTCCTTTTAGTCGGTGTAAAAGATATTAATTACATCACTATTCCTGCCATAGTGATTGTAGGAAGGGAAATAGTGATTTCAGCTTTGAGAGAGTGGATGGCTGAAATCGGACGTCGTGCTAGCGTTACTGTTGGTTATGTAGGTAAAGTGAAAACTATGTTGCAAATGGTAGCCTTACTTTTATTACTTGCCTTTAACCCGATAGAATCTTGGTGGGGAATCCTTGGCTTTATATTGCTTTATGTGGCTGCAATTTTAACTATTTGGTCTATGATTATTTATCTGGCGATCGCATGGCCAGAATTAATGAAAAAAAGTTAAGTTTTTTGTTGACAGAGTCTGAATTTTCGGTAGAATCACACCCCGTAGAGACGCGGGAATAGCTCAGTTGGTAGAGCACAACCTTGCCAAGGTTGGGGTCGCGAGTTCGAGTCTCGTTTCCCGCTCCAAATTAAAGCGACAAAATAGTCGCTTTTTTTTTAGAGCACTAAGTAGATACATATATGAGGCTGTGTGGCAGAGTGGTCATGCAGCGGCCTGCAAAGCCGTGTACGCCGGTTCGATTCCGGCCTCAGCCTCCATACAGACCACCGCCCAGGTGGCGAAACAGGTAGACGCAAGGGACTTAAAATCCCTCGGGACTTAAACTCCCGTGCCGGTTCGATTCCGGCCCTGGGCACCAATTACACATTTTGTAATTGTTCGCAAGAGTTCAAATTAGTACGTAACTGATTGATAAATAATAGAATAACACTGACTTTTCTCTCTCAAATCTTTCTCAACTATTCGTAATTTTTCGCATATAACCGCGAGAACTTTGGGTAAGATTTTGGGTAAGGTTTTTGTACCTCTTCTTCCAAAGTTACCGCTTAGTTGAGGTAATTTTATAATGTTAACCGACTCCTATATTAAATCTTTAAAGATTGGCGATAAAAAACGTCATACTGATCTTTATGGTTTGGTATTAGAACTAAGACCAAACAAGAAAAAACTTAATAAAGTATTTATTTTCCGTTTTCAATGGAATAAAAAGCCGCAAACAATCACTATTGGGAAATATCCCAGCGTTCCTCTTGCAGAGGCTCGGGCTATTGCTTTGGCTTATCGAGAATTGGTGGATAAAGAGGTTGATCCCAGATCGAAAAATACTGAAGCCGAACAAACGAGAATAACTTTAGGTGTAGTCGCTGATCAATGGTTTCAAAAATATAAATCTTCCTGGAAGAATTTTGCAAGGAATCGTCATGAAAAGAGCATTTCACGCGATATGTCATCTATTGCTAATAAACCTATTGATGATATAACAAAAACTGATTTGTTAAATATTATTAAACTCCACGAAGAGCTGGGCCACCATGATGTGGCACATCGCCTATATGCCAGACTGCAAAGTATATTTGAATTTGCAGTTGGCTCCTCACTTACTACTAATTATCCATTTATTGGTTTAAAAAAAGTTTTAATGCCGAAACCAAAGGCGAAGAACCAGCCTGCTATAAATGCAAATGAAGCTCATGAAATGATGTTGATTATTAAAAAAACTAACTCAACAAAAATTGTAAAGTTGTATATGGAGTTGTTGGCTCATGTATTTACAAGACCTTCAGAGTTGCGCGAGGCAAAATGGTCTGAATTTGATTTACAAAAAGCAGAATGGAATATTCCAGCAGATCGAATGAAGATGGATATAGCGCATTGGGTGCCTTTAACTCCACATGTTTTAAGTTTATTGAAAGAACTAAGGCTGATTACAGGTTTTACACCTTATTTATTTAGTTCCCCAGCATTAAAAAGATCTCAACCTATTAGTGAAGCAAGTGTCCGTAAACTTTTACATAGCGCAGGTTATAAGAATCGTCATACAGCTCACGGTTTTCGTTCGTTGGCTTCTAGTGTGTTGCATGAACAAGGGGACTTTAGAGCGGATGCTATCGAAGCCCAACTAGCTCATAAAGTTCAAGGAGTGCGAGGGGTATATCTCCGTGCGGATTTCAAGAAGGAGCGTAGAGAGCTTATGGAGTGGTATAGCAATTGGTTAAACCAATTAAATGTTATGACTGAAATAAATTATGGATTTTAATATATGAATACCAATCAAAATTATCTGCTAAATTTAATAGATAGCATCAAGCCAAGTAAACCTTCTATTTCAGATCGAATAATGGATAGGATTAACTTTGCTTCATATAGCAGGGGACAGCGCTTATCTATTCAAATAGA
>DAIAOV010000110.1 GCA_027437055.1 Legionella sp.
GAATTAAAAAACTTTTTTGAATGCAGGAAAATATTTGAAAATTTTATTGCTAATGATATAAAAGGACATAGCACAGCAAAAGCCCAAATAACGGCCTTTGCCCGATGGGTCAATATTGCCAAAGTCTTACTAAAAAATCATAACTATGAGGCATTTAGTTTAGTAGTACTGCGTTTATCACAAATCGACATGGAGCTAAAGCTAAATCGTCAGCTTCCTGAGGATACAAAAAAAACTTTAATATCACTCGATAAACTCGTCTTCCCCAGTAAGAATTTTAAAGATCTGCGAGAATACATTGATGCACATCGGGGAGATAATGACTTTCCGCCTACTTTTTTGATATCAAAAGATATGACTTTCCTCAATGAAGCATTAGGAGATGATAAAAATCTTAACAGCAAAGAGATACTAAAAACACACCCATCCTATGCAAACGTGGTTCGTAAAGAAAAAATGCTTGCTAAATTATTTAGCTCAAAACACACTCAACGGGTGTTGCCACTGCACTTACAGACAACTTTTACTACGATTAGTCAACAATACGAGCAAAACAAAGAAGATAATTTAGAGCATCAATCTAGGAAACGCAGCAAATCAGCGGATAACCATTTGCCTAAACCTCTACCTACTGAGACAGAAGAAAGTAATTTGCCACAAAGGTCGCGTAGCAAATCAATGGATACTCATCTGGAAAAATCAAGAGCAAGTGAGAAAACAATTTCAGAAGAGCAGTCCTTAAAAATCCACTCTAAAAAAACACGTTCTTCGTTCTGGCAAAAAGGTTTGAAAGAAGTAGTATCCATAGTAAGCCCTCTAGCAGGGGTTCACACTTCAATCACAAGTTTCTTGCCTTAATTATATGCATCCCTTATTGGGTTTACCTTATAGGGGATACAATCAAGTTTCGATCCTGGCATGAATAAGCGTTCACCTATCACTGGAAAGGTACCCGTGGTGATTCGGATACGAAATTTTTTCTAGGTTTAATAAAATGCGATTCAAGCGATCTTTCAAAAATAGTTGAGAAAAAATTGCTTCTAATTGATGATAAAAGAAAATAGTTCTGCTTAACTTTGCAGAGTCAAATTTTTTTTGCATTCCAATGCAATTAAAGACCGCATTTTTTTGCGAAGCAGTATATACTCCTATGTTCAGATTAAAAGTGGAATTGAGAGCATGCCTGAAAATTGGGTTGAAATTGAAAAAATGAGTTTCACACGAGATGGCCGTTGCATTTTTGATAATATTGATATGGTAGTGAAACAAGGTAAAATCACTGCAATTATGGGACCCAGCGGTTCTGGGAAAACAACCTTATTGCGATTGATAGGTGCCCAACTAACACCTGATTCGGGGGCGATACGGGTATTTGGTCAGAATATCCATCGGTTATCCCGGAAAGCCCTCTACGAGGCGAGACAGGATATGGGATTACTTTTTCAAAGTAGTGCTTTATTTACCGATCTCTCTGTGTTTGAAAATGTTGCTTTTCCTTTGAGAGAACATACTCAATTAAATCCTTCCATGTTACGTGATATAGTATTGATGAAACTTGAAGCGGTTGGATTGCGCGGGGCAGCACATTTAATGCCGGAACAACTTTCTGGGGGTATGGCCCGCCGTGTTGCGTTAGCGCGAACTATAGCACTTGATCCTCAACTCATGATGTATGATGAGCCATTTACAGGGCAAGATCCCATTTCTATGGGGGTTCTAGTTCGTTTAATTAAACGTTTAAATGAACTATTACATACGACGACTATTATTGTGTCTCATGATGTTGAAGAAACTTGTTCGATTGCAGATTATATTTATTTGATTTCGGGTGGAAAAATTATAGGCCAAGGAACTCCTGCACAACTAATCGAATCGTCAGAGCCACAAGTAAAACAATTCATGCATGGGGAAGCAGACGGGGTAGTACCTTTTCATTACCCAGCTAGGCCCTATACGGAGGAGTTATTAGATGCTTGATATGATAGCGAGCCTTGGAAATCGTGGGGCTTATATTTTGCAACGTATTGGAAGTTCTGGATTATTTTTATTTGCCATGCTATTTAGAAGGCCTGATGTTCCTAGATTATGGCCATTATTACGTCATCAACTTCATTTTGTTGGTGTGTTATCCTGCCTAATTATAGTGGTCTCTGCCTTATTTATTGGTATGGTGGTAGGATTACAAGGTTACAATACTTTGCAGAAATTTGGAGCTGGCAGCCAATTAGGACAATTATTGGCTTTAAGTATCGCTAGAGAATTAGGGCCTGTTATTAGTGCTCTTTTATTTGCCGGAAGGGCTGGATCCGCGTTAACTGCAGAAATTGGTTTAATGAAGGCAACAGAACAATTATCTAGTATGGATATGATGGGTGTTGATCCTTTAGGCAGAGTAATTTACCCTCGTTTTATAGCAGGATTTATTTCTTTACCTGTTTTGGCACTGATTTTTTCTGCCGTAGCGATTTATGGTGGGTATTTTATAGGGGTACATTGGCTGGGTGTCGATGATGGTAGCTTTTGGTCTAATATGCAAGCTGCAGTTAATTTTCGCATCGATATATTAAGTGGCATTATAAAGAGTATTGTTTTTGCTTTCGTAGTAACCTGGATTGCGGTATTCCAGGGTTTTGAATGTATCCCTACAGCGGAGGGCATTAGTCAAGCGACAACTAAAACCGTTGTGTATTCATCGCTTGCTGTATTAGGGCTTGATTTTATGTTGACTGCAATGATGATTGGAGATTGGTAAATGAATAAGCAACGTTATATAGACATAAGTGTGGGAATATTTATGTTGCTAGGTCTTCTGGCTTTATTTGTTATGGTAATGAAAGTCAGTAATATTTCTGATTTCATGTCTCATCAAGGATATCAAGTAACTGCAGATTTTACTGATATAGGTGGTTTAAAAGTGCGTGCCCCTGTTACTGTTGCCGGAGTTAGAATAGGTGAGGTTACTCATATTGAATTGCAACCAGGGGAGCTTAATGCAAAAGTAACTATGACGTTAAGAAGTGATAAGAAGATACCTTATGAAGATTCATCTGCTCGAATTTTGACCGAAGGCTTGCTTGGTTCCAATTATATTAGTATCGTTCCAGGATTTGATGATGAAGATAATAAGGATCACCCTTATTTACGTGATGGAGATGTGATTCCAAAAACTCAAGAGGCCATTATTCTTGAGAATCTTATAGGCCAATTATTATTTAATATTAAAAAATAGGTGAACCATGAAGGTACTTAAAACAATTTTATTAGTTGCTTGTATGTCTTTATCCCAATCTATGTTAGCTCAATCCTCACCTATACCTATGCTAGAAGAAGCTGCTAATGCAATTATTGCCACACTTAAGGTAAATAAAAATAGCTTGAAAACTCATCCTGATATTATTTATAAAGCTGTAGAAACCCACCTTTTACCTAATGTTGATGTTGCTGGAATGTCTCGTTCTGTTTTAGGACGACAAGCATGGCTTAAAGCAACCCCAGCTGAACGAACTCAATTTTCTAAAGCGTTCACTCGCTTAGTTATTCGTACTTATTCTAGCCCTCTTGCACAATATTCTGATGAAACGGTACAATTTCTTCCTTTAAGGGGAGCATTGAATAGTCGGTTTATGCGTGTAAATAGTGTGATTGTGCGTTCTGAAGGCCAAAACATACCTTTAAGCTACAGTTTAGTTTCTAAAAATGGCCAATGGAAAATATATGATCTTAGTGTGGAAGGGGTAAGCTTACTGCAAAGTTTCAGATCGCAATTTGCCCAAGCACTTCAGAATTCAAGTATCAGTGATGTCATTAGGCAAATGGATCAAAAACAAATGAAAAAGGCTGGCTAAAAGTGGACGTTGTTACTTTTAAACCAAGCACTTCACTTACTTTTGAATCAGTAATCTCTATTCGTGCTGCGCTCTATAAAGCACTGATGGAGAAGTCTGGAGAAAAATTTTGTCTTGATTTAAGTGAGGTAACTCATTGTGATAGTGCAGGGTTAGCATTACTTATTGAGGCGCGAAAATTGTGTAAACAGAACAATAAAATGTTCCAAGTGATAGGTATTTCTTCTGAAACACAATCATTAGCAGAATTTTGCGGAGTAAAAAGTATTTTAGAAACAGCCTAAAGAGACTTTAGAAGTCTATTCAGCGTAGGTCGGGTTATAACCCATTGTCTTCAAGTTAAGGAACAACGTTTAAAGTATACCACTGTTTTCGCCCAATGTCCCGAGGACAGCCGCGGGACGTAGAGGGAATATTTTATGCTTTAACTTGATGACTACGGGCCATAACTTGACCTACGTTTTATTTTTTGCATCAAGCATAAAAAAGTTGTATTTATTTGAATTAGTGAGCTAACTTTATGTTAAGTAATGAAGAAATCGAACAGAGGTTTAAAAATATTGATGATGTGTTTTATGTGAAGGTAGAAGGTGATGGTTATCAATACCAACTAACTATAGTAACTGACATCTTTCTAAATAAGTCTAAAGTAGCTAGACAGCAATGGGTTTATTCTCAACTTAAAGACTTTATCACTACTGGAATGCTCCATGCGATCAGCATGAAGACCTGGACAAAAGAAGAATGGGGGAAGCAACATGGATAAATTATTGATAAATGGCGGCAAAGCATTACATGGGGAAGTGGTTATTTCGGGAGCAAAAAATGCGGCTTTACCTATTATGGCGGCAAGTTTGCTAGCGAGTGACCATGTGACCATTTCAAACGTCCCTCACTTGAGAGATATTACAACGATGATGGAACTACTAGGGCAATTAGGTGCTCATTTGATCGTTGATGAAAAAATGAATGTTCAGGTGGACTCTAGTCAAGTTAATGAATTCGTAGCACCTTACGATCTCGTTAAAACTATGCGTGCTTCAATTTTGGTGCTAGGGCCTATGCTTGCTCGTTATGGTAAGGCTGATGTGTCTCTACCTGGTGGTTGTGCGATAGGTACAAGACCAGTTGATTTACATTTGAAAGCATTAAAAGCAATGGGGGCAGACATAACCGTTAAAAATGGTTATATCAATGCACGTTGTAAAAAAGGACGTTTACAAGGGAAACGCCTAATGTTTGATACTGTAACTGTTACTGGTACAGAAAATATATTAATGGCCGCGGCTCTTGCTGAGGGAACTACCGTTATTAAGAATGCAGCGCGGGAGCCTGAAGTGGTTGATTTAGCTAACTTTTTGATCCAAATGGGAGCTAAAATTTCTGGAGCAGGGACATCAACTATTGAAATTGAAGGGGTAGAAGCCCTAGCTGGTGGAACTTATTCTGTCATGTCAGATCGAATTGAAGCGGGAACTTATCTTGCTGCTGGTGCGTTAACTCGCGGTCATGTTACTGTTAAAAAAGTACGTCCTGATACTTTATTATCTCAATTATGTAAATTTGAGGAATCAGGAGCTGAGTTAACTATTGGTGAGGACTGGGTCAGCTTAAACATGCATAATGCACGCCCACAAGCAGTAAATATTTCCACGGCTCCTTACCCGGCATTTGCTACTGACATGCAGGCGCAATTTATGGCGATGAACTCTGTAGCAGAAGGATCTTCTACTATAGTTGAGACCATATTTGAAAATCGTTTTATGCACGTACAAGAGTTACAACGCATGGGTGCTCAGATTCAACTTAATGGTAATACAGCTATTATTAATGGTGTTGAGAAATTAACCGGTGCTCCTGTAATGGCAACCGACTTACGTGCTTCTGCAAGCTTGATTTTGGCTGGTTTAGTAGCTGAAGGTGAGACTACTGTAGAGAGAATTTATCATGTGGATAGAGGCTATGAGCGCATCGAAGAAAAATTATCTTTACTAGGTGCAGATATTAAGAGAGTTTCTGAGCGGTGATTAAGCGCAGCGATTTATCGAGTTATTTGCATGATTTTTTGAATTGTGCTTTGTATAACGATTATGCACCAAATGGTTTGCAAATTGAAGGTGAAGAACAAATTCAGCGTATTTGCACTGCGGTAACTGCTTCTGAGGATGTTATTTCTCAAGCAATAGCGTGGCAGGCAGATACGCTTTTGGTGCATCATGGTTATTTCTGGCGAGGAGAGGATCCTATTATTACCGGAATGAAGCGCCAGAGAATTAGCAAGCTTTTAAAGCACAATATCAACCTTTTTGCGTACCACTTACCTCTGGATTGCCATATTGAATTGGGAAATAACGCTTGTCTCGCTAAGCTATTACCAATAAGCTCATTTAAAACGCATAAAGCAAATAAAATGGAAAATCTTCTTTGGTCAGGGACGTTAGCTAAGCCAATGCACGGTAATGTATTTGCAGAGCTTCTAGAAAAAAAATTTGGGCAGAGGCCGGGGCATATTGCTGGGACTGATAAGGAAATTAGTTCCATAGCTTGGTGTACGGGTGCTGCCCAGGATTATATTGAAGATGCATGGAACTTAGGCGTAGATGCGTATCTTAGTGGGGAAGTTTCTGAGCGTACTTATTATCAAGCTAAGGAATTAGGTATTCATTACTATTCTTGTGGTCATCATGCAACAGAGCGATACGGAATTCAGGCTTTAGGTGAGTATCTAGCAAGTTATTTCAAGTTGGAACATTTATTTTTAGACAGCGATAATCCTGTTTGATTGGATACTAAAAATAGTGTTCTTTCATTTGTAAGTGGGGTGGGACACGGGGCTATAGCCGTCAGGTCAAGGTTGAACTATCGTTTTTGGCCCTCTCCCTAACCCTCTCCCGCGAGTTACCATTTGATTTCAATTAAAATTCCTCTCGCGGGCGAGGGGACTTTCGATCCCATCTGGATAATTCTTCTGCGTATTATCCCCTCGCCCCTTGGGGAGAGGGTTAGGGAGAGGGGGAGCTGATTTAACTAAGGATCCTTGTCTCGATCTACGCTTATATGGTGTCTAAGATCAATGGAGCCCAGTTTGATATTCAATTTTTAGTATTGAAAATGATCAATTGTAAATCAAAATGAATTTATTATATTCTTTAAGTAAAGCATGTAAACAATATAACACTCATCACTCTTGTGCCTATTGGTCATACTAAGCTAACATGTGCTTATTGTTGCTAAAGGATTGTTATAATGATCAATTTTCGTAGTTTGAGGTATCTTGGGTATCTGATTTTTTTATGTTTTTTTAATAGCCAATTAAATGCTTCTGATCACCAAAATAAAGCTTATAGAAACTTTTGGCATCCCACCTTTCTTGGCGAGCGTTTGGATTATTGTACTTTTGGTGGAAATGAATGCGGTAAAGTCGTAGCAGATCGTTATTGTCAATTATTAGGCTATGACTATTCCAGTCAGAATGTAATTGCGTATAACGTGGGTTTAACCAATTATTTAGATAAACGAGCCACTTGTAAAGGCTGGCGGTGTAATGGTTTTATGACCATAGGCTGTGCGATTGGTTTATCACATGTTCCACCTAAGCCTTATCATTATAGAGAAAAACGATTTGCAGATCCTCGTTATAATGATTACCGTATAGACTGGTGTTACGACCGTAATCATGGTTGCGGCGCTAAGGCTGCAAATTCCTTTTGTAGTCGAATGGGCTTTATTCAAGCCAAACGCTTTGTTAAAGAGACTCAAGTCAGCGCCACTAAAGCAATTGGTAGTCAACAATTGTGCTTCGGCAATCAATGTAATGCATTTAAAATGATAGTTTGTTATAGATAATTAAGGGTGCTAACAGTTCTGTTGCCTTGGCGTAAATATTATTTGGTGATGTTTTTATGACAGATATATTTATTTGGTGTCATGGATTTGACAGATGTTTAATTAGTGTCCAATACTTATTAAGATAAACATCGCAACCTTAAGGATGGGTTTATGAGTAGCAATGAACGAATTTTTATCATAGACGATAACGAAGATCGATGCGAGAAGTTACGCACGATATTTGATTTCATTGGTCAGTCAATAGAGGTGACCAAATTTGCTACTTGGCAAATAATTGCTACATCTAATCCAAGCGTAATTATTTTAGGGGCTCATTCTTCTTTTGAAAAAACTTTAGATGAGCTAGATCTATTAGTGAAGCAATTTTCAAAAGTTCCTGTTTTAGTAATTGACGCTCAATTGAATACTAGTCAATGCGCAGATAGAAATGTAGTGGCTTGTCTTTCTTTTACTTTCAGTTATGCTCAAATGCTAGAAGCCTTACATCGCTGCCAAATTGCACGAGAGGCGATAGGAGTCATCACAGCAAGCAGTCATAAGACGCCATTGTTTCGTAGCTTAGTAGGTAATAGTGACAGCATACGCCAAGTACGCAAATTAATAGAACAGGTCTCAAGTACTGAAGCAAGTGTATTAATTTTAGGGGAGTCTGGCACGGGCAAGGAAGTGGTTGCTCGCAATATACATGCTCTTTCATATAGAGCTAATAAGCCCTTTGTGCCTATTAATTGCGGTGCGATACCTGGAGAACTATTAGAGAGTGAATTGTTTGGCCATGAAAAAGGGGCCTTTACGGGAGCTATTACTTCGCGCCAAGGGCGTTTTGAGTTAGCCAATGGTGGTACTTTATTTCTTGATGAAATAGGCGATATGCCTTTAGCAATGCAAGTAAAGTTGTTAAGAGTGCTACAAGAACGTTGTTTTGAGAGAGTGGGTTCTAATAAAAGCATAGAGGTCAATGTGCGAATTATCGCTGCTACCCATAGAAATTTGGAGCAAGCAATCCAAGAGGGAAAATTTAGAGAGGATTTATTTTATAGACTTAATGTTTTTCCAATAGATATGCCTCCTTTACGCAATAGAAACAACGACATTCCTCTGTTGTTTAATGAGCTTATTTCGCGCATTGAAGGAGAAAACAGACCCATAGTAAGATTAATGCCTGATGCTATGGATGCATTAACCCAGTACGGTTGGCCAGGAAATGTTAGAGAACTAGCAAATATGGTTGAGCGCTTATCTATTCTTTATCCCAACGGTATTGTATGCAAAGAGGATTTACCGCGTCGCTTTCAAGGAGAATATAAGCCATCATATGTTGAAGTTAATTCTTCTGGCTCTGAACGAGAGGCATTGCTCCAGATTATCAGCCAAGAGCCAATACCCAATAACGATGGAATTGATTTAAAAGAACATTTAGTCAAAACAGAACTCGCTTTAATCAGTCAGGCATTGGATGAATCTGATTGGGTCGTTGCCCATGCGGCAAGTTATCTTAATATGAGAAGAACAACCTTGGTTGAAAAAATGCGTAAATATGGATTAACTCGGCCTGAAAGATTAGATCGGTAAAAGAATAATGAATGCAATACCGGAAAATGATCAGCAATCTACCACTTCATATGCGGCTCTTTTTTTCGCCACAATTTTTGTAGGCGTAGGTTCAGGCTTTTTAGCAATGCTCTTGGCTTTATTGTTGCATGATATTCAACATGTTGCTTATGGATATAGCCTTAATCAAATTATTAGCCCGGAAAGTTTCCTGGAGGGAGTTCAAGCATCTTCTCCGCAAAGGAGAGTGATGATCCTCATGTTATGCGGTTTAGTTGCAGGAATAGGATGGGGGGTTCTATATAACTACGGCAAGCCTTTGGTGAGTATTGCTGAGGCTGTGCAATCCAAGAAAAAAATGCCAGTTGGTGCTACGCCCTTTCAACCGCGAAGTGCAACAGCGGTTATAAAATGAACATGTACTAGAGTGAGTCAGGTGAAGTTGATAG
>DAIAOV010000111.1 GCA_027437055.1 Legionella sp.
TTTCTTTTCGTCAGTACTTTCTCCACTTAAGTACATTATCTCTTAACTGGGGTGTACAGATCTATTAAACCACTTCAGATTGAGTTTTTTTCATGATAGTGAGAGTAGTTCCTTTATTTTCGGGTGTTTTTAGTCAAAATCTATAAAAAGAGGGCAATGATCGGATACCTCATCAGGCATCACTGCAAAGTGATTAACAATAACCTCAGGGGAGGTAAGTATATAATCAGCAAATTTTTCTTCTTTAGGGTAAAAACGCGTCCGAGTTGAGCGGACTTTATTATCTTTAATAAGATTTCTCATACCTTGTTCTAATATGCTCATACTTTGTGTTTCTGGTCTCAAATTAAAGTCACCACATAATATTTTTGGTGTGTTAATAGTGTCCATGAAATGACGGATGCGGTTAGATTGCTCAATTCGCTCAGGTGTATCTTTTTTTCCTCTGCCATTCCAGAGACCATGAACATTTAGAATAGAATAAATTTTATTATTTAGTTCACATTCAACCCATTGTAAGTTTCTATCATGATTTAGGCCTATGCCTGGATAATGTTGTTTCTGATGGATATTAATATCTCCTTCACCAATAATATCAATGCTATTTTTTATTAACATGCCAATTCCATAAACATTTTCAACAGCGGGCTTAAAAATAGCATGGTGTTCTGGTAGTAGATTTTTTAAATCGGCGAAAATATTAAGACTGAGTTCTCTTTCTTTATCTGCTACAGTTCTATGGGCGTTATAATAGACTTCTTGAAGACAAAAGATATCTACGTTCCTGTTAGCATGAATAAATTTTATTAGAGGATTTCTAAGATGTCCTCCCCATATGTTTAAAGTAATTAGTTTCATTTATGCGCTATTTATATCTGACAAAAAGCAATTTCCATATTAATAATTTTATCACGTACTTCATGGGTTGTGGCTAACTCATATAATCTGATGGTTACGCTATGATGACCCAATTGTAATTTTGGTGTGATACCCAAAGTCTTGTCCATTTTTAATAAAATAAGATGATTTACTGATTTTGGGGAAATATTATGCTGATAAAATCCATTATAGGCTGTGATAGGGAGATATTGTGTCGATCCACGTAAAAGCGATAAATAAATTGTTACCGTATTTTCTAGATCTTTTAAATACTCCATCCATTGGATTATAGTCTTTTGCCTCACTAGAGGATCTAAATCAAACCATAATACTAAATGAGGAGAATTAAATTCACATTCTTTAGTATTGGGCTGATGAATTTGTCTTAAAGTTTTTAAAAACTCATCCTTGTGTATAGCATTACTAAAACCTCCTGAAGCATGAGTTAGTATGTGTATTTGAGTGATTAAACTATCCAATAACTCTTTATATTCTATAAAGTTATTTTTTTTTAAAACATGCTCTATACGAATAAGTTCTTTAAGGAATCTGCTTTTTAACTCAGGCTTCTCTATAACATCCACTATTTCAGTAATGTGTTTTAGAGCAAAGCGGTGAATTAATTCATGGGATTCATTGCATGCTTGATTAATTGTTTTAAACAAAAATTCCAGACGTAAGGCAATTCTTGATAAAAAATGAGTGGCTAGTTGAAAAATAATTGCATCTTTATACATTGAAGATGGCCATCCCTAACGTCCTTTGATTTCTAACTCATAATGTTTTTTTATAATTTGGGGTTGAGAGTAGCATAAAAGCTATTGAAAATAAAAGATATCTTTATCTTAGGACGGCAATTCCTGCCAACTCGCACGCTCTTGTTTACAAAGTCTGTCTGTCAGCCTTCGAAGCACAAGGATGGCTGTAAGTCAGGTAGGTTAGTGCTAAGCGTAGCATAGCCCGGAAACATGGCTCAGCAGTAGTGCACTCAGTTAAGATATACAGAGTTACAAAAGCCCCGCTTATTGACGTGCGCGTCTCGGATAAGAAGTTATATAATCAGGACTGCAATTATAAATCCGAGCCGCGACTGTGAAGGAGAAGGATGTAGAAACAAAAGTCAACTTGGTGCGTTAATGTATTTATGATGCAGTTTTTCTAGATTGTGTTGTAAAGCACCCAATCCAGAGTCATTAATGATTACATCATCGGCGATTTCTAAACGAGCTTTATCATCAGGTTGAGTTGATAGGATAGCTAAAGCCTGTGCTTCAGAGCACTGATCTCGTTCCATCACTCGTGCAATTTGTAAGTTTCTCGGTGCAATGATTGCTAATATTTTATTGAGATAGGGATAGTTTTTTTTATTTAACAATAAGGGGATTTCAATAACGCAATAAGGCGTAGTACATGAATTAGCTAGGTGTTCTATTTTTGCGCGAATTAACGGATGTAATAAATTTTCTAGCCACTGACGCTCATTAGGTTGGGAGAAAATAATTTCTCTGAGATGCTTACGATTTAGCTCTCCATTTTCTAGCAGAACGTCAGTACCATAATGATCAACTATTTGTTCGTAAGCAGGCGTATTTTTAGCGGTTAATTCTTTGGATATTTGATCGGCATTAATAACCTGAACACCAAAATGTGAAAAAATTTTAGCTACAGTTGTTTTTCCACTGGCTATATTACCAGTCAATCCGACAACAAATACCATTACATTTGCTCTCTTTCATTGAGATTGACGCAAGTCACAAAATTAAGGTAGCAGGTATCGGGGGCTTCACTTTTCTCTCTACAGTAAGCTTTTGCTGCTAGAGCTGCGTCATCACGGTGTAGATACAAATTGCTTTGCCAATATTCTGCCATTTGATCGAGTGCGGTACATCGCCATATAGGCCTTATACTCTTACCTTGATTAAATCCTTCACAATCCTCTACTGATGCTTTACATGATGCAGGATTTTGACTTTCCTTTTTACATTGTGCGAAGGCAAAATTAAGCGCTACTTTTCGGTATATATTTTTAGCAGACCATTGCTTATTTGAATTATCATGAGTGGTGCATTGCCAGTAACTAATTTTTTCTGGCAATGCTTGTGCGAATCCGTGGTTGCATCCAAGTATGAACAATAATCCATAATATTTAATATGACGATTCATTTCTTTCCCCTTTTAACAGGTTAATTAATTTTTCAATGGACAATGCTTTTGAAAAATACCAACCTTGTAGATACCGTACTTCATGTAGTGCCAGATAATTAACTTGTTCTTCCGTTTCTACACCTTCAGCAATGATAATTAAATTTAATCGCTTAGCCATATTAATAATTGCATCATTTAATGATTCCGTAATCGCTTTTGTTCCTATAGCTTGTACAAACAATTTATCAATTTTTAGATAATTAAAAGGAAAATGGTGTAAATAACTAATACTAGCATGTCCTGTGCCATAATCATCAACAGCTAATGAAAATCCTGATTGACGTAACTCACGCATTTTATTGAAAAATATTTTATCGTTTTTATCTAATAAGTCGCGTTCAGTAATTTCAAGAATAATTTGCGTAGGAGATATGCTATATTGCGTAACTAACAAAGCGAATTGTTCAAAAAATAAGGTATCAGTAAAATGTAAAGCAGAGATATTAAAGCCAAGATGGAAATTGGGATAATCTTTAAGAATACTTCGCGTTTCAATAAAAGTTTGCTCAATAATTTGTAGAGTAATTGGTACTATTAAACCATTCGTTTCGGCCTCAGCAATAAAAAAATCCGGCATAATTACTTTATCTTCATTACCTTCATTACTTTGCCAGCGTAATAACACTTCAACCCCAGAGTAGCGGTTTTTTTCTCTATCAAAAAGAGGTTGGTAGGCAGGGTAGAACTCTTTATTTTTAATTGCTAATTTCATTGAGCCTACCAATGAATAACGTTTAGAGAGTAAATTATACATTACGAAGTAGAGTAAGCCAGAGATGATTAAAATCATTAGACTGACAATGATTTCCCTATACCCTAATTTTTGCAACATCGTTTCTTCGTTAACAAAAACAATGACACTAATACTATCTACGCTATAGAGTTTACTAAATGCATACATGGCCCATGGATTGGATAGTGGTATGGGATCCAGATCATAATCAATGAGCCAGACTGGTCTGTCATCTCCTCGCTCTATTTTAAGAATATTCTTTTTTTGTCGATAATCATAGAGCGCTATAATGCTTGGGCTTTTTTCGGATGGGGTAATCGTATTTTTTAATATTGATGCAAGGACTAAGATACTAACATAATAATCGCCTGTTTTTTGTTGAAGCAAATAGACTGGTTGGTCAAATAAGGGAAGATTAAAAGGTCCTAAAATAGTTCGGGTATAGTTACTGGATAAAATTAGCCCCTGAGTGTTTTCTATAGTAGAACATAATAATTTATTCTTATCACTTACTATAATGCCTGCAATTTTTGAGAAGTTTAGGGTGATATGTTCCATATGAGGATATAACCCCTTTTTACATTGAGAAATATTTTTTTTATATATCGGTAAGGTATAAATCTCTTGAAATAGATCATTAACTAGCCTGTCCATCTCACTACTCAGTTGTTTCGCTGTATCAGAGATGTCTTTATATGATTTTTCTAGGCTAACCTGCCAATTAATATAAAGGGCTAATAAAAGCAATATGAGAGTAATTAGCATCCAAAAAAAAGTGAATCGCTTATAAATTGTTCGTGATATTTTTTGAAATAATTTACTCATATTTTTGAGCTTTATTGTAAGCTGCATTTATAGAGTTTAGTGTTATTTCTGCTAATTTCCCAATAATTTCTTTATCCGTATTCAAAGGAGGTAACCAATACAATGTTCTACCTATGGGGCGTATTAGTGCTCCGTATTTTAGCGCTTGTTGATACACCTCATGACCAATTCTGTAATCAGCTACTGCCGTTAAATCAGCGGCAACCACAGCTCCAATACCACGCACATTGCACAATTTACCCGATTCTTCTGAAACTTGTGTTAAGTAATGGAACATGACCTTGCCGAGTTGTTGTGCTCTATCTATAATTTTTTCTTCGCGTATGGTTTTAATGGTTGCTAGGGCAGCGCTGACAGCTAGGGGATTACCACTATAAGTATGGGAATGCAAAAAGGAATTTCCTTTATGGTAATCATCGTAAAATAGGTTGAAAATAGTATTATCTATCATCACACAACTTAAGGGAATGGAGCCTGAGGTCATGCCTTTAGAGAGACAAATCAGATCAGGGCTTATATTTGCGTGCTCACAAGCAAGCCATTGTCCCGTGCGCCCCCAGCCAGTCATTATTTCGTCCGCAATCAAATAGATGTCTTTAGATTTTGCCCAAGAAGAAATTCTTCGTAGAAAATCAGCACTGTAACATAGCATGCCGCCAGCACCTTGAATTATGGGTTCTAGTATAAGGGCACAAACATGCTCGCTGATCTTATCCAGTTCTTTGACTATAGACTCCCAATAATGATCCGCGCATTGCCATAAAGGATCGTCAGCGCTACTAACATAAGGAATATTATCGATAAAATAACAAGGAATACTAAAAGTCTCGTAAGGTTTTTTGTAGCGACCCAAATCGCTGACCCCCATAGTACCTAATGTTTCCCCATGGTATCCATTTCTTAGTGCAATAAATTGATTTTTATTTTTATATCCTTTTAACTGAGTCGCATGCATCGTTAGCTTCATTGCAATTTCAACCGCGCTAGCTCCATCGCTGGCAAAAAAAACGTGTTGTTTGCCTGTGATATCACTCAATTGCTCAGCTAATTCGGCCATATTCGGATGTGTTGTATTAGCACCGATGACGTGTTCAAAGCATTTTAATTGTTTCTCAATTGCCGCAATAACTGCAGGATGGCCATGACCTAGAGACTTACACCACCAACTCGATATGGCATCAATTAGTGGGCCACGATCTGTATATAAATAACTGCCTTGCGCCCGGTCAATCACTATAGGTGGACAGGTTTCAAAATCCTTCATTTGAGCGCAAGGGTGCCAAACATGCTTTAAATTTTTAGTTATTAATTGTTCTACGTTGACCATTTTTTCAAATTTTGGTTGACAAGTTTGTCTGCCACTTTATCATGTCCAACATAATGAATAAAAGGGGAAAATTGTGTCCGAAGCTAATAAAAAATGGTCAAACGCTGAAGTAAGTGCAATTTATCAACAGCCATTTAATGATCTACTTCATCAAGCACATACGATGCATAGAACTCATCATGAACCCAATTCTTTGCAGTTTGCCACTTTGCTGAGTATTAAAACAGGTGCCTGTCCTGAAGATTGTGGATATTGTTCGCAAAGCGGTCACTTCAAAACTCATGTTGAGAAAGAAAAGTTAATGTCTGTAGATGAAGTGTTACACATTGCACAAGAGGCAAAAGAAGGTGGGGCAAAAAGATTTTGCATGGGGGCAGCCTGGAGATGTGTACCCGATAAAGCTATGCCGCAATTAAAGGAGATGATTGAAGGGGTTAAGGCCTTAGGTTTAGAAACCTGCATGACTTTAGGAATGCTCAATAAAGAACAAGCCGAGGATTTGAAAGAGGCTGGCTTAGATTATTACAATCACAATATAGATACCTCACCTTCTTATTATGACAAAGTGGTAACCACTCGTAAGTTTAGTGATCGCCTCGATACATTGAATACGGTACGGGAAGCAGGAATCAATGTGTGTTGTGGTGGTATCTTAGGTTTAGGTGAAACGCGAGAAGATCGCATCGAATTTTTATTGACTCTGGCTAATATGGATACACCTCCAGAAAGTGTTCCTATTAACAGATTGATTCCTGTTGAAGGTACGCGTCTTGCTAACTCAAAGCAGGTAGAAGGAATCGAATTAGTAAGAACTATAGCGACAGCACGGATTCTTATGCCTAAAAGCGTTATTAGACTGACGGCAGGTCGAACTGAAATGAGCGATGAGTTACAAGCCTTGTGCTTTTTTGCAGGGGCAAACTCAGTATTTATAGGCGACAAATTATTAACAGAAGAAAATCCTCAACGACAGAAAGATAAAATTCTTTTTAATAAGTTAGGCGTGACCGAGATGGTATAGATGAGTGCTATTGAGAAAATTCGAGAATATACTGAGCTATTAAGGCAACAAGGTTTATTAAGAATAAGACAGTTATCAGAACCTACGAATTCAGCATTAATTCATTTCGATAGCAATGACTACTTATCATTAACTCAGGATAACCGCATTGCAGAGGCGTTTCAACGAGGATATCGTACCTATCCCAGTGGAAGCGGTGCTTCAATGTTGTTGAGTGGTTATCATCCTAATCATCAGGCAGTTGAACGTGCCTTTTCTCAGTTATTACAGGTTGATGAGTGTATTTTATTTTCTTCAGGATATGCTGCGAATTTGGCTATTACTGCGCTTTTGGGTTCCATCAAGGCGTATTGTATTATTGATAAAAGTATTCATGCTTCTGTCTATGATGGTTTGGCATTGTCTCGGGTATCTTATACGCGTTATCAGCATAATGATATGGCAGATTTGTCGCAAAAATTAAATATTGCACCGTCAAACTCAGTGTTACTCACTGAAGGGGTCTTTAGTATGAGTGGACAAATAGCCTCTTTAGACACTATATCTTCATTATGTAACACTAATAATCTGGCGTTAATGGTTGATGAAGCACATTCATTTGGCATTCTCGGGCCTCAAGGCAAAGGAGCTGTTTGTCATTATAGCTTAACGCAAAAAGAAGTTCCTTTGAGAGTTATCCCCTTGGGTAAGGCATTTGCCGCCCAGGGAGCCATTGTGGCAGGGCAAAAAGAATGGATGCATGCTTTATTGCAGGCAGGACGCTCGATAATTTATTCAACAGCAGTGAGCCCTGCATTAAGTTATGGACTACTCAAAACTTTAGATGTATTAGTGAATGCTGATGATAGACGGAGCACATTAAATTATTTGGTAGAAGTATTCAGAGACGAAATCTTAAAGTCACCTTTGCAATGGGCTGATTCTAATACCCCAATTCAACAACTGCAGTTGGGATGTCCTCATTTAGCCCTTCATTATGCTCAAGAGCTTAAAAAAGCAGGATTTAGCTGTTTTGCTATTAGAACTCCGACGGTCACAGTAAAATCAACTGGTTTGCGCGTTATTCTTAACTACAATCATCAAGAAGAGCAAATCCATCTTTTTTTTAAAACATTGCATGCTATTTATGAACATACACATTAAGCGTTTTGGAACAGGAGTGCCTGTAGTATTTTTCCACGGCTGGGGATTTGATCAGCACATTTGGTCATCTTTAATTCCTCAGTTGCAAGATAACTATCAACTTATTTTGGTGGATTTACCAGGCTTTGGCCTCTCGGACATGATGGATTGGCTGACATTTAAAGAGTATTTATTAGAGTTTCTTCCTGATGAGTTTGCGGTAGTAGGGTGGTCTATGGGCGGACTTTATGCGACACGACTAGCCATAGAAGAGCCCAATAGGGTACTTTATTTATTGAACATTACTTCATCGCCACGTTTTATTGCCGAGGCTTCTTGGCCTGGCGTGGCTAAAGAGGTTTTTACCCATTTTTACAAAAATCTTTCTGTCGATATTGATAAAACCTTAAAAGAGTTCATTGCATTGCAAGTGAATAAAAGTACTGCTCCCTTTTCTTTAGGCACGGCTCCATCAAGAGAAGGGCTTGATTCTGGTTTAAGTATTTTAGACGAATGGGACTTACGAGAAGGAATAAAAGGTTTAATACAACCAACGTGCTATATGTTTGGACGACTGGATCCTATTACACCTGTAAAAACCATGCATGCCATGCAGGTACATTATCCTGATTTTAAGTACATTCTTTTTAATAAAGCGGCACATATGCCATTTTTGTCACACCCAGAATTATTTATTAAAGAAGTTATAGAGTTTATTAAATGAAACGATATTTTATTACAGGCACTGATACCGATTGTGGTAAAACCTATATAACTACACGATTGGTTAATTTTTTTCCTAATTCGGCTGCAATCAAGCCTGTAGCAACTGGTTGTGCTCTCATTGAAGGACAATTAGTTAATAGTGATGCGCAATACTTACAGCAAAATAGTTCCTTATCACTTGAGGTGATTAACCCCTGGCGATTTAAATCACCGGTATCCCCTCATATAGCAGCCAAAGAACATGGAGTCGAGTTATCTATTGGTGAACTAGCTGATTACTGTATGAACTTGCAAATGCCAGGTATTGATACCCTGTTTATAGAAGGGGCCGGGGGCTTAATGGTGCCTTTAAATGATAAAGAAACCTGGATTGATTTTTTAGCACAAACTAAAATCCCTGCTATTTTAGTCGTAGGGATGAAATTAGGCTGTATCAATCATGCTTTACTTACCGCTGCAGCCTTGAAAGCTAATCGAATTGAATGTGTTGGCTGGATTGCCAATTGTATTCATTCGGAGATGCTGGCACTTACAGAAAACATCAATACGCTACAAAAAATGCTTGATGTGCCTTTATTGGCTGTTGCTCCTTATTCAGGTGATCTGATACCCAAATCAGAGTGGCTGCAAATCCCTACGCAGGTCGCCCCCCTAGGCCCGACCTAAAGTGGTACATTTTAAGGTCTCATCATACCCATAAAGAGAACATTTGTCGGGTCAAAGGGCTCAACCTCCTTAGTTGGCGTCATTACACATCTCTAAGTTAATGAGCAGATAGCATAATTTTTTATGGGTAAATTAAATATT
>DAIAOV010000112.1 GCA_027437055.1 Legionella sp.
GGTGGCTCTTTTTATATTCTTAGTAGCTCTTGGCTATGTGATGGGATCGTTCTGCTCGGCAGTAATAGTATGCCGCTTATTTGACTTGCCGGATCCTCGTGAGGAAGGCTCCCAAAACCCGGGAGCCACTAATGTGCTCCGTCTTGCCGGAAAACAATATGCGGCTCTAGTAATGCTTGCTGATCTGCTCAAAGGGACTATTCCTGTACTCATAGCCAATATTTTAGAAGCCAATGCCATTACGGTTTCCTTCACCGTTTTAGCTGCTGTCGTCGGTCACATGTACCCCATTTTCTTTGGCTTTAAGGGTGGAAAAGGCGTTGCTACTGCAATAGGAGCCTTATTAGGCTTTCACTTTATTCTTGGAGTAATAGTTGCAGCCACTTGGTTGCTAGTTGCCAAATTTAGTCGCTACTCTTCATTAGCCTCAATAACTGCCATTACTCTGTCTCCATTTTACACTTTATTACTTATAGGTCGTCAGGAAGTTCTTCCTCCTCTATTCATCATGGTTATCCTAATCCTCTTCAAGCACAGAAACAACATTACACGACTTATTGATGGAACAGAACCAAAGATAAAATTAAAATCCAATGTGATAGAAGAAGTAATGGAGCCACCGACTCATATAAAGAATACAGAAGTAGAACAATCAACGATGGGAGAACAGTTACCCTTATTAAAAAAGGAAGAACCTCCTGTAAAAGCAATGCACGCAACGAAACCTAAGAGTAAAAATATAACTAAGCCCCAAGAATCAGTTAAAAAAAGCAAACCAGTTAAGGCAAAAACCAGTAATACTGATCATGCAGCAAAGCCAGTTAAGAAACCAATTAAAAAAACAATAAAAAAAACAACACCACATAAAGCTAATAAAAGCAATACAAGCAAAACCAAGGAACCATAATCCTACTATAATTACCATTACATACCCTTAAATAACGCAAGTTCGATATTAAATTTTTAATATCGAACTTTAAATAGGGAGAGTAATAGTATGAAAATCTATGCAAATCAATTAAACCCCGAATATTATCGAAAAGCAATTCGTCAATATGAAACTCAATTTACCAACCTATTGTCTCAGGTTCCTGATTATGAAAGAGAAAAGACTGCTTTGATTGAAAGAATACAGCATTATTTTATTCATCATGCTCTTGGCTCATACGATCTAAAACAGCTGTGTATGATTTATAAGAATCTCAATCGTGTATCTGAAATTCTAACCATTTTATCTAATTATCACGTTTTGAATGAAGATATCATTAAAGGTTTGGAAATGGTATTTCTCTTAGCTGATGACGAACCTAATGAAAGGATAATCCAAATTCATGGCAGCATAACTTCTCTTCTCAAATTAGATCTTCTGATGCAAGAAACTATTACTCCTCTTTTTCTATTCGACTCCACATTTCCAGACAAATCTTGTCCCGCAAGAACTACAGCTAGCGATTATATTTCTTGGAGTGCTGCAAGTCGCAACGAAGACAGTTATAAACGCATGTGGACCATTTACAGTATTGGAGCAGAACATCAACTTGCCGCTGCAATAAAAGAAGGAAAAACCTTACAAGAACAACTAAGTCTGGCTGCATCAATAAGACAGCACATTGCTATCCAAAGACATGAATCGAATGCCCCTTATAATTTTGGTAGCAGTAGGACAGGAAAGTCACTACAAGATATCTATTCTCATGACAATAAATCGATAATTAACACTTCCTTATTTCCTACAGTATCTCGAATAATTGCTCAAAACTTCGATCTCCCTGCTTTGCTAGCAGCAGCGACTCATCACAGACAACTAACAGACACTATATCAGATATCGTCCTTGTGAATAAATTAACTCTCCAACTTGATGGTGGGGAGAAAATCGCACTCCCAGATGAAGAAATGCACTTAACCGTAAAGCAAAGACCTCAAAAACCTGTAAAACTGTTAAAAGTAAGCGTGCAGTTTTCTGAATTAGAGCAAAGAGACTATGAGAAAATGCTTCATTTTTTTGATACACACTTTTTAGATAGACATCATCTCATGGAATTAAGTGACGAAGAATTTATAACTGAATTAGGCAAACTCGTTTTCTACCTCGTCCGATCCTCTCCTTATAACAGAGGGACTGCATCCATCTTACAATGGGAGACAAGAAGCCTAATATCTAACTTTACCAATGGAGCAGTTAACCTTGGTGACATTTGTTTAGGTGACAGTGATGAGCCTGCAAAAAATATTCCATATGGCGCTTACGCCCACCTGGTACAAAGCCCGGAGATCTATGCTAAAGCATTTAAAAAAGCGGTACTCCCTCTGTTTGCTACCCATTAATCCCCTTGTTTTCAGATCCTAAAGCGCGCTCAAGCTAAAGGCCAACGCGCTTTGACTGTTACTCCAACTTCTAAATCCTTTTCTCCACGCAGCATCCTTAAACAACCCGCATAAGCGACCATAGCCCCATTATCAGTACAGTATTCAAGAGCTGGGAAATAAACCTGTCCGTGAATACTTTTTATCCATTGCTGTAATGCCAATCGTAAGGCTTTATTAGCGCCGACACCGCCAGCAACTACTAAGCGATTACAAGAAGATTGTTGCACTGCTCTTTTACATTTAATAATTAAGGTATCCACTATGGCTTGCTGAAATGCTTTAGCAATGGCTAAACGATCCTGTTCCTCTTTACCACTCTGATTCCAGGTTGTTAGAGCATGAGTTTTTAATCCACTGAAACTAAAATCTAAACCTGGCCTATCAGTCATAGGGCGTGGAAATTGATATGGTGTTGTAGTGCATTGATCAGCAAGGGAAGCTAATACTGCGCCACCAGGATAAGGAATCCCCATTAATTTAGCCGTTTTATCAAAAGCCTCACCCACTGCATCATCCAGCGTATCACCTAATAATTGATATTCACCCAAGGCTTTTACCTCAATTAATTGACAATGCCCTCCTGAAACCAAAAGGGCAATGAAAGGGAACTCCAAAGATGGGGTTTCCATTTTTGCTGCTAGTATATGTGCTTCTAAATGATGAATAGCCAAAGCCGGTATAGCCAAGGAATAAGCTAAGCTTTTAGCAAAACAGGCACCTACCAATAAAGCACCTATTAAGCCCGGCCCAGCCGTATAAGCAATACCATCCAGATCTTTTTTACTTAATTGTGCGTCAGCAAGTGCCTGGTCTACCAATGGAACTAAATAATTCACATGATCTCGAGATGCAAGTTCAGGCACTACCCCACCGTAGACCTTATGAATGTCAATTTGTGAATGCAGTGCGTGTGCTAATAAACCAGCCTGTGAATCATAAATAGCTACCCCAGTCTCATCACATGAAGACTCTATACCTAATACCCGCATACTCACCCTCAAAATTACGGTAATCTCATTTAAATAGCGTGTATTATATCACAAGCTCAGCAATACTCAGTTCCAATATTAACAACTCTACTCACGCATCGTAGGTTGGGCTCCTGGTCCTACGTCTTAAGTTAGCATCATTATCTAAACTAAATTTCCATCTTAAGAGAACTTTAAGTGAATTTAACTTGACGATTCTTAAAACTAGCACTAGAATTGCCCACCTATATAGATCAAATAACCAGAGGACTAGTTTAATGCCTACCGTTCGTGTAAAAGAAGGCGAAAACCCAGAATATGCACTGCGTCGATTCAAACGCTCTTGTGAAAAAGCCGGTATTTTAACCGAATTACGCCGCCGTGAATTTTATGAAAAACCAACTGCTGAGCGTAAACGTAAACAAGCAGCTGCAGTAAAACGTCATCTGAAAAAGCTTTCTCGTGATACTTCTTCACGACGTCCAATGAAACATAGACGTAAGTAAATAGTATCAATCTATTTATCAGAATTAAATTATTCTTGATAAATAATCTGATCGAAGTTTAGGTCACATTTATGTGGCCTTTTCGTTTTTGGTAATAACTCAGGTCCTCCATGCTCATGTTTACTCGAACGGTTGGATTTGAGTGCAGATTACAAGAACATTTTTCTAAGCAAGCGCAGCATACATCAGTATATGAGCATTGTTTAGAAAAATGTTCTCGCAAGATGCGCCAAATACAGCCATTCCCTGATTGGGGCTGAGCACATACCGTTTTTGAGGAAATAAAAATGACTATAAAAGAACAGCTCAATAATGATATTAAAGAAGCCATGCGCGCTAAGGATAAAAACCTACTCACTACCCTACGGTTAATTACTGCTGCAATAAAACAGATTGAAGTAGATGAGCGCATTGAGGTTGGTGAAGAGCGAATGCTGGCTATTTTAGATAAAATGACCAAACAACGAAAAGAGTCTATTGCTCAATATGAAAAAGCAAGTCGTGATGATTTAGTCGCACAAGAACAATTCGAGCTTGGAGTGATCTCACGCTACCTACCTGAGCCTTTATCTGCAGCAGAAATAGAACAATTGGTCAATGAAGCCATAGCCACAATTGGCGCAGAAAAAATGGCTGATATGGGCAAAGTCATGGCACAACTCAAAAACCCACTACAGGGACGTGCTGATATGGCTCAAGTGAGTGCCTTAATTAAGGCTAAATTGAGTTAGTAGTTATTATGTCTGGCTTAATTCCACAGCCATTCATTGATGATCTTCTTCATCGAACAGATTTGGTAGAGTTAATTGACAGCTATGTTCCTCTAAAAAAAAGAGGAACAAGCTACGTTGCTTGCTGCCCTTTTCATAATGAAAAATCCCCATCCTTTAATGTAGTCGCTAAAAAGCAGTTCTACCACTGTTTTGGTTGTGGTGCCTCAGGAAATGCAATTAGTTTCATAATGAATTATCAAAACCTGGGGTTTATTGATGCTATTGAAACCCTAGCTGCACGACTAGGTTTAACTGTTCCACGCGAAGGTCAAACAGAAAAAAATAATACGTCGACTGATCTCTATAAATTGCTTGGCGAAATCAATAATTACTATCAGAAAAAATTAAAGTTCGAAGGACAAACTGCAATTGATTATTTACGCAGTCGAGGTTTAAGTGGAACTATAGCTAAATTATATCAATTAGGTTTTGCTCCAGAAGGCTGGCACAACCTGGAAAAAGCATTTCCTCGTTATCAGCGAGAACTGATTGCTACTGGAATGCTCATTAAAAATGATGATGGAAAAATTTACGACCGTTACCGCAATAGAATCATGTTCCCTATTCATGATCGCCATGGCCGCATCATTGGCTTTGGTGGGCGAGTTCTCGATGCAGAACAAAAACCTAAATACCTCAACTCCCCCGAAACTGTAATTTTTCAAAAAAGTCGTGAACTTTATGGCTTACATCAAATATTAAGTCAGAAAAAAACAGTTGATAACATCATTATTGTTGAAGGGTATATGGACGTTATTGCTCTAGCACAACACGGTATTTTCAATGCTGTAGCTACTCTTGGCACAGCAACCAGTACTTATCACATTCAATTATTAGCTAAACATACCAAACAATTGATCTTTTGTTTTGATGGTGATGCAGCAGGAAAACAAGCCGCCTGGAGAGGACTAGAAAGTAGCTTACCTCATCTTAACGAGGGATTAGATGCTAGTTTTATGTTTTTACCCGACGAACACGATCCTGACACTCTGGTGAGAGAAGAAGGACAAGAAAATTTTTTAACTCGTTTGCAACAAGCCATCCCCCTGCATCGCTTTCTCTTCGACACTCTGTCAAAAGATCTTAATTTGTCCAGTCGCGGAGGGAAAACTCAACTGATTAATCTGGCTAAACCCTTGTTACAAAAAATGAGTGAAAGCTCTTATAAACAATTACTTATCGATGATTTAGCACGATTAACTCATATAGAAAATCATAGACTAAATCTCCTCATTACCGAAAATTCGGAAACTAAATCTCAAGAAAAATTAACTACTATTACACGCACACCCATACGACTGGCTATAGCCTTACTATTACAAAACCCAGAAATTTACGCACAAAGTGCCCCCCACATCAATCCCAAGCTACTCGATGACAAAGAGCATCATATTTTACTGCAGCTAATTCAACAATTGGCAGACAATCCCCAAGCAACTACGGCCACATTAATAGAGTCATGGCGTAACAGCAACTACTTTGAGTCCATTAATAAACTTGCAGCATGGGACCATCAAGTACCTGAGCAAGAGTTAATTAAAGAGTTCATTGATATTCAATTATTTTTACAAAAGCAAAATAAAGAACTACTAATCCGCCAACTCATTGAAAAATCTCGCCTCGTTGGTTTGACAGACATAGAAGTTGCTAGTCTGCGAGAAATGTTAAAAGAAAAGCATATTCAGAGCTGAATTTAGCCATTTACTTCTAAGCCAAATTGACTATTTGTTTGCCTCATTTTAAAGATTGATATAGTCTATACTATGTGAAGAGTTTGATTTTTTTAGTTTTTATTTTCACCCTATCTAAATTCAACACATGTTAAGAAATTGATAGGATAATATTTATAATTCAATAAGTTAGTTATAAGAAGTACTAATTAACAACTCCATTAAGAGTTGAAGGACGGTAAAAAATAAAACTGGAACTACTGGTATGTTGCAGCCAGCCAGTTTATAATCTAGACCTTTTTGTAAATCCTAATTATCCCTGAATAAGAAGTGCCTATGACCATGAATGACCAAGAACAACAGAGCTCACAGATAACTAAAGTCATCAGCCTGGGAAAAGAACAGGGTTACTTGACTTACAGTCAAATTAATGACTTGCTACCTAATATAGTAGATACAGAACACTTTGATGTCATCATAAGCATGCTAGAAGGGATGAACATTAAAGTCTTTGAACTACCGCCTAGTGAAGACGAGTTAGCACTTCTATTAAATACAGAGGAAGTGCCGGACATAGAAGAAGCAGCGATGGTACTTGCTTCCGTGGATAAGGAAACAGGAAGAACCACTGATCCAGTACGAATGTACATGCGTGAAATGGGAACAGTCGAATTATTAACTCGAGAAGGCGAAATCCGTATAGCCAAACGCATTGAAGAGGGTATTTACCAGGTTCTTAAGTCCTTGGCTCATTATCCTGAAACAGTACAACTGGTTCTTGACGATTATGATCGCTTCAACGCTGAAGAAATTCGTCTTAGTGAAATCATTAGTGGCTTTGCCGATTCTGACGAAGAAATGGCCCCTGCAGCAAACATAGGCTCTATGCTTAATGAAGCTCAACAAGATGATATCATTCTAGATCTAGATGAAGAAGAAGATGAGGGTGGCGAAGGTGGTTTAGGTGATGTTGATGATGGTCCAAACCCTGAACAAGCCAAAATTTATTTTGATGATTTACGTATCCATTTTGAGAATGCCTCTAACACTTTAAAAAAACATGGACGCACCCATCAAAATACCCTAAAAATGCTAGATGAAATGTCTGAATCATTCTTGAAACTTAAATTAACTTCAAGACAAGTAGACAAGTTAACTCGCCATTTCCGTCAATTGCGTAACCATATCCGTGAATTTGAGCGCGGTGTGATGCGTCTTTGCATAGAAAAAGCACGGATTCCACGCAAATTATTTATAGATACCTTCCCAGGCCAAGAAACTGATCTGAAATGGTTGGAGGCGCTAGTCGCTAAAAATGGCAAAAAACTCGACATACAACGTATAGAAGAATACACCGATGAAATTCTTCGCTTGCAATCAAGACTGGCTTCTTTTGAAATTGAATACGGTTTAAGTATTAGTGAAATCAAAGACATTAACCGTAAGATGTCTATAGGTGAAGCCAAAGCCAGACGTGCTAAAAAAGAAATGGTTGAGGCCAACTTACGTTTAGTAATTTCTATTGCTAAAAAATACACCAACCGCGGCTTACAATTCCTTGATTTGATCCAGGAAGGTAACATTGGTTTGATGAAAGCGGTAGATAAATTTGAATACCGCCGTGGTTACAAATTCTCTACCTATGCAACGTGGTGGATTAGACAAGCAATCACTCGTTCTATTGCTGACCAGGCACGTACTATACGTATCCCTGTTCACATGATTGAGACCATTAACAAACTCAATCGTATTTCCCGTCAAATTCTCCAAGAAACAGGCCGCGAAGCCACCCCTGAAGAACTTGCGGAAAAAATGGAACTTAGTGAAGATAAAATTCGCAAAGTCCTAAAAATAGCGAAAGAACCTATTTCCATGGAGACCCCAGTTGGCGATGACGACGACTCTCATCTAGGTGACTTCATTGAAGACAACAACATTGAATCACCGATAGACATGGCTACTGCAGAAGGCCTGAGAGAAGCGACACTGGAGATTCTAGAAACATTAACGCCACGTGAAGCTAAAGTTTTACGTATGCGTTTTGGTATCGAAATGAATACCGACCACACTCTAGAAGAAGTAGGTAAACAATTCGACGTGACTCGTGAACGTATCCGCCAAATTGAAGCAAAAGCACTACGTAAACTACGTCACCCCTCTCGCTCAGAGAAGCTAAGAAGCTTCCTAGAGGGTGATGAAAGTTAGTATTAAATGCCGCTGTTAAAGCGGCATTTTTATATCTATCTCAAAGGTTGGGCCCTTCGGCTCAACAAAAAATGTTTGATGACACAAGAAAGCTTATAACGACAACCAGAAAATTTTTTAAAAAAGATTATTAAAAAAATAAAAAAATACTAGAACATTCCACGAATTAAGTTTACAATGACCCCCTCTTCGGGCCCATAGCTCAGTTGGTCAGAGCAGCGGACTCATAATCCGTTGGTCCTAGGTTCAAGTCCTAGTGGGCCCACCAATTTAGACCTTTAAAATCAATAAGTTACGTTGATTACCTGTTTTAACACAAAAGTCCTTGCGTGACTTTTGCGTGACCTAGATCACGCACTTACAAACTTACGTAACCTTCCCTTAGAGTATTTTGACTGGCAGGTCTACTCTTTGGGTTTCTCAATAACGTTAATATCACTCCACTTTTACGATTCTCACAAATCTTATTCGCAGCTTGATATAAACTTTGCAACTCAGCTGAAGAATAGTGAGTTGTAATCCTACCTGAACGATGCCCAAGTAAATCTTGCCTGTCTTCAAAACTTACTCCTGCAGCTCTCAATCGTCTACCAAAGGTATGCTTTAAATCATGCACTCTTACTTCAGCCAATTTCGCCTTTTCTCTAGCCTGTCGCCAACCAGTCGATAACATACGACTTAATGGTCGACCTTTAAAACTAAAGACATGAGTAGGATGTTTACCTCTCTCCCCTTCTATCACTTCCCTAACTGTTTCGTTACAAACAATCAGCCGTTCCTCTCCGTTTTTGACCAGTTCACCAGGTACAATAAAAACGATGATGTGTGGCAATTCTGGAATTTGTATTTCCCAATTCCAGCGCAATTCACATATTTCACGATCCCGACACCCTGTATTTACAGCAAACAAAGCCATATTTTTCAGATGTTCAGGTAACTGCTGAAACAGCTTGTGCTGTTCATCCCAACTTAATGGATAAGGCTTTCTTAAATCTGGCTCAGGTAAAAGTTTTATCTTTGGCGCTGAGTTTAACCAGGTTAAACTGACGTGGTCAACCAAATTGTTACACCCCAGTTAAGCAACTTTCATTAAAAAATCGCTCTGCTTTTCAAATTGAT
>DAIAOV010000113.1 GCA_027437055.1 Legionella sp.
TTCCGGGCAATACAACTTTTTAATTTACTCGCAACAGGTAAAAATATAAGATTGGCTAAACCCACACCGTAAATGGTAGCCACAAATGCTACAGCAATACCTAATCCCAAACTTCCAGGATCAGCTAAATTCCTCATTACCTGAATCAATCCTAAAACAGCGCCCAAAATTCCTATCGTAGGACTATATCCTCCCATACTTTCAAAAACTTGAGCCGCACGTAAATCATGAGACTCATCATGATCAATCTCTGATTCCAAAACTTGTCTAATGGTGATTTTATCGACACCGAGAACCAACAATTCAAGACCTTTATTAACTATAGGATTTTTTTCTACATCTAAATGATCTTCCAAAGAAAGTAAGCCCAATTGACGTGCTTTTCGCGCCAATTCAATGAGCAAATTTCTGTATTCGTCAAAACTTATTCGCGGAGGCCTAATGATCCAATGCAAAATTCTAAATGCTCTCAAGAACGTGTGCATGGGTGTTTGCACCATTACTGCGCCTAAAGTTCCTCCCAAGACAATAAGCAAAGCAGCTAGATTGAGCAAGGAGTGTATATTCCCCCCCTCAATCATTTGTCCCATAATAATAGCGAGAAAACCAGTTATTAATCCTAAAAGTGTTAATGCATCCATTGTTTTTTATCTATTCCGATAACCGTGATTTGATACGGTGGGTTGCTTGACTAAGAATTTGTGAAATTCGAGACTCACTTACCTCTAAAACCTCGCCGATTTCTTTCAAATTCAAATCCTGTTCATAATATAAGGACAATACAACGCGTTCCTTATGAGGTAATCCGCCAATGACATCTGATAAGCGACTCATTAAATCACTGCGTAGCGCATTGACATGAGGTTCAGTTGATTCTCCTCCTACGTCTGTATAGAGAAGATCGTCTGTTACTCCCAAATCATCAAAGCCATATAAATGACTGCTGGCAGAATCCTGTAACATTTCATGGTATTCGCCTAGGGAAATATCCAATTCTTCAGCTACTTCGTAATCTTTAGCTTCACGTCCTAAACGATGCTCCACTAGTTTTACTGCTTCAGAAATCATTCTCGAATTACGATACACTGATCGAGGCACCCAATCATTTCGCCTTACTTCATCGAGCATATGCCCGCGAATACGGATTCCGGCATAAGTCTCAAATGAAGCCCCCTTGGACGAATCATAATGTCTTGCAGCTTCCAATAAACCAAGCATCCCAGCTTGTATTAAATCATCAAGTTGAACACTTTGAGGTAAACGCCCAAGCAAATGATGAGCAATACGCTTAACTAATATTGCATGTCCCTTTACCAGTGTTTCCTGGGTTTGTTGATTTACCTTGCTGTATGCAGCTAAAGCATCCACGACACTCTCCTTACAAGAACAGCACAAGATAATTGATAATTAATAAAATTTACAACCACCCTAACTACACCTCTTTTAATTATAGTGAACAATTTAAAAATCACCCGATACTAATCGCTCTAAAAAGAAACTTGTATTTCCACCTAATAATGATTTAAACGGCCAATTGTTAACATTCTCTGCTAACTCTCTTAATGCTGCTGTAGCATTGGAGTCAGGATAAGCCATTAAAACAGGTTTTTGCTTTTTCACCGCTTTATGCACATGCTCATCAAAAGGTATCGCTCCTAAATAATCAAGATGAACATCAAGAAACTGCTCCGAAACTCTGGATAATTTATTAAATAAGTCCCGACCATCCTTTAAATTTCTCACCATATTGGCCAAAATGTGAAAGTGAGTCCATTCATAACGCTTACTCATTACTTTAATTAAAGCATAAGCGTCGGTTAATGACGTAGGTTCGTCACAAACCACAACAATTAATTCTTGGGACGAACGTGTAAAACTTAATACTGTGTCGGAAATACCTGCAGCAGTATCAATAATCATATAATCTAAATCGTCCGTTAATTCATTAAAGGCATCAATAATTCCAGCATGTTCTGCTTGAGTGAGTTGTGTCATAAACTCAGTACCAGAGGCAGCCGGGATCACTCTAATGCCATTTGGCCCCTGTAAAATAATATCGCTTAAATGACAAACTCCTTGAATTACATGAGATAAATTATATTTCGTATGCAATCCCAACAGGATATCGATATTGGCCAATCCCAAGTCCGCATCCAATAGCATTACACTTTTATTGAGCTGAGCTAAAGCCACTGCTAAATTAACTGAGACATTACTTTTGCCAACACCTCCCTTACCTGCTGTGACTGCTATAACCTTAACAGGTTTAGTTCGTGACAAATTCCTAAGACCAGATGCCTGATCTTTGATGCTTTTGTTAATTTTAGACATAATACTCCCTCCCAACACGTCCTTGTCCCTCGCCGGTATCTCGTTCAGCTTGGAACAATTGAAGTTCTTGCTGAGCAAATAACTCAACAAGTTGGTGACGCGTGGCCATCTTGATGTCCTCTGGTACGCGTTGACCATGTGTTAAATAACTTACCCCTAAATTTGATTCAATAACCGCACTCAGTACCCCTCCTAGAGCTAACGACTCGTCTAATTTAGTGATAATGCATTGATCGATAGCATGATTAGCTTGATATCGTCTAATGGCATCAATAAGAACCTGATAATGGCTAGTGGCGGGCAAAACCAACACTTTAGCAATAGATTGCAGATAGGTACTTAGCATTTGCATTTGTTGGATTACTCGCTCATCAGCTGGGTTCATGCCAGCAGTGTCAATTAAAATTAACTTCTTATCACTTAATTGACGCAACACTCGTGCTAATGACACTTCATCCTGAGCAACACAGACCTTTACCCCTAATATTTTTCCATAAAGAACTAATTGCTCTTGTGCTGCTATTCTATAAGTATCCATGGTGACCAAACCTAATTTATCGGCGCCAAATCTTAAGGAAAAGCGTGCCGCTATTTTGGCGAGCGTTGTCGTTTTTCCAACACCTGTAGGCCCAACAAATGCATAAATCCCACCCTCTTCTATTCTGCGAACATCACGAATAGGCAACAATTCTGAAATATGGCCTAATATGGCCTGCCAAGCTCTTTGTTGATTCAAATTAGGATTTGCAGTACGTGCCCAAACTGCCGCAGTAGTATGGCTAACACCAAGATAGAGGAGCTTTTGTAACAATATAGTATGCAAAGGCTCATTGCCGCCTACATTTCCTCTTAATTGCGCTTCCAACATGCCCCGCAATGTTTGAATTTCTTGACGCATATCATCCATGGGTGTTTGTAGAGGATACTTCTCAGTCTTTGTAGGAGGTTCTGCAGTAGCAATGGCTGCTTGAGTTGATATGATTGTTTCATCAAAATCAATAGCAGCAACGACTTCAACCCCACCCTCTACATGATGACTAGACAAAATTACAGCGTCAGGACCAAAAGTTGCCTTAATTTGTTGCATGGCGCTTCGGGTATCTGCGGCGACAAAGCGTTTTAATTTCATAAAGCCTCCTGCATTTTATACTCGCAACGAGTATGGCTATCCTACAGTACCAATTATTCTTATTTGTTTGTTGTCAGGAATTTCCTGATAGGACAAAACATGGAAGTCACTGGATATATTATGCACAAATCGTGCCAAAACAGATCTTATTCCGGGTTGTACTACTAAAACAGTACTCTCTTGCTTTGCCTGTTGTTGAGCAGCAAACTGCGTTAATGAGTGTTGTATTTTATCTGCCACCCCCGGTTCAAAACTCACACCCCCTGCTCCACTATTATGAATAGTATTCTGCAATAATTGTTCCAACTCTGGTTTTAATGTGATAATGGGCAATTCTTCATTTAATCCACTGATTTTTTGCGTAATTAACCTTGATAATGAGACACGCACCTGGGCAATTAAAAACTCGACATCTTTAGATTTTGGCGCATTCTCCGCCAAAGTTTCGACTATGGTTCTAATATCCGTCAGAGGTATATGTTCTATAAGTAAACCTTGCAATACTTTACTCACCATTCCAAGAGAAAGCCCGTCCGGTACTAGTTCTTTTACTAATTTAGGTGAGCTCACCGCGAGCTTATCTAGAAGTTGTTGTGTTTCCTCATAGCCCAACAACTGCTGGCTGTTGAGATCTAATATTTGACTCAAATGAGTTGCCACTACAGTAGAAGCATCGACTACTGTATACCCCAAAGTATGAGCTTGTTCTTTTTGACTTTCATTAATCCAAACCGCTTCCATTCCAAAAGCAGGATCTTTACCCGCTATTCCTTCAAGGGTGCCAAAAACCTGTCCTGGATTAATCGCCAACCATTTGTCTGGATGAATGGCCGCTTCTCCCATAATGACACCCGCCAAACTAATCCGATAATGATTCGGTTTGAGATCCAAATTATCGCGAATATGGACAGAGGGAATTAAGAACCCTAACTCTTGAGATATCTTCTTTCGCACCCCTTTAATCCGTGATAGTAAAACTCCACCTTGAGCACTATCAACCAAAGGAATTACTCGATAACCTACTTCTAAGCTAATTACATCAACAGGATTTACATCATCCCAAGAAAGCTCTGCAGAGGCAGGATCTTTCGGTTGTGTGGCGTGCTCACTTTCTTTGGTACTTTCTTGTTCTTTTCTTATTTTGGATTGTCTAATGATTAAATATGCCATTCCAGCTAACCCCGCTGCCAGTAATATAAAGGCAATATGAGGCATCCCTGGAATAATACCGATTAATCCAACAATGGATGAAGCAATAATTAATGAACGAGGATTGGAGAATATCTGTGATACCACCTCTTTTCCCATATTCTGAGGACTAGATACTCGTGTCACAATAATGGCGGCTGCAGTGGACAAAACTAAAGAAGGGACTTGAGCTACCAAACCATCACCTATAGTGAGTAAAATATAATTATGCAGTGCGTCAGTCACGGTCATTCCGTGCTGCAGCACCCCTATAATTAATCCACCCACTATATTGATAATCAGCACCAATATCCCTGCGACCGCATCCCCGCGGACAAATTTACTAGCACCATCCATGGACCCATAGAAATCGGCTTCTTTAGCTACGTCAGTACGACGCTTTATCGCTTGTTCTTGATTAATCAATCCCGCATTGAGATCAGCATCGATGGCCATCTGTTTTCCAGGCAAGGAATCCAAGGTAAATCGAGCACTGACCTCTGATACTCTTCCAGCTCCTTTAGTAACCACCACAAAGTTAATGACAACTAGAATAATAAAGACAACCAATCCAACGGTATAATTACCTCCGATCACTACTTCACCAAATGATTTAATGACTTGTCCTGCCGCATCGGTACCATTATGCCCATTCAATAGAACAACCCTCGTAGAAGCGACGTTCAACGCAAGTCTTAATAAAGTGGCGATTAAAATAACAGTAGGAAATACAGCGAAATCCAAAGGTCTTTCGCTATAAATTACCGCCAATAAAACCACTAAAGACAAAGCGATATTAAATGTGAAAAATATATCCAATAAAAAAGGAGGTAAAGGAAGCATCATCATACTAAGCATAATAATGAGTATTAACGGAGTACCTAATCCCTGGCGTATCCAATAATTTAAATAATGCAAAGCAGCTGTCATTTAGTGTCTTCCTCTTCTTCCCGTGCTAATTCCGGTGGGATGGGTACGTTTTGTAAGATTTCGGGTTTATGGTCATATCGTTGTTTATCACGCAATTGCAAGACGTAAGCTAATACTTGAGCTACAGCAACGTATAATCCTCTGGGTATTTCAGCGTTTAATTTAGTAGAGAAATAAATTGCTCTAGCCAGCGGAGGCACAGAAATAATAGGCACTTGATGATTCTTAGCTTCCTTACTAATTTGAAAAGCAATTAGATCTTTACCTTTGGCCACTACCACAGGAGCACGCTGTCCTTTCTGCTGATAACTAATGGCAACTGCATAATGAGTAGGGTTTGTTAACACCACACTGGCCTTGGGAATTTCATTCATCATACGCCGTTTTGCGATCTCATGTTGTGCTCTGCGAATGGCACTTTTTACTTCTGGTTTTCCTTCCGTTTCTTTATATTCATCCCTTAGTTCTTGCCGCGTCATCTTGATTGCTTTGTTGTGCACATAGAGTTGAAAAGGCACGTCTACCGCTGCAATTAAAATTAAGCTTGCTGAAATAAAGAGAAAAGATTTAACAATAATAAATCCGCCATTGATGATCGCTGTTTCTAAGGGAGCATTACTTAAGGCCAATAATGAAGGAACCTGAGCTTTAAGAACCACTATTGCAACGCTTGCCACAAGGATAAACTTCACAAAGGACTTCAGCATTTCTACCAATCCTTTCAAAGAAACCATGCGCTTAAATCCTTTTAAGGGACTTAAGCGTGACATTTTAGGCTGTAGAGCCTGACCACTAAAAACCCAGCCTCCCATCAGCAAGGGTGCTCCTAAAGATAAGAAAAAAATAACTATTAATATGGGGGCAAGAGCTAAAAGTCCTGCTTTTGCTAGAAAATACAAGCGGACTAACATGGCAGAAGGAGTAATGAGTATTCGTGTGTCAAACTCAAAGGACTGACGCATCATATCGGATAAATGCAAGGAAAGCTGTTTTCCGAAAATAAGAAAACCGACAGCGGTAAATAATAAAATTACCGTTGCATTAAAATCTTTAGAACGCGCAACTTGCCCTTTTTCTCGCGACTCTTTAAGTCGCTTGGCCGAGGGCTGTTCGGTTTTCTCTTCTGCCTGATCTTCTTCTGACATTAATGTAACATCCCTTTAATAAAATGCATTCCCTGTTCCATACTATTTGCTATTTCTGTTCCCATAGCCGGTAAATCTACTTTAATAATCACCATAGCCATTAATAAAGTAATGGGAAATCCTAAAGAAAAAATATTCAATTGTGGGGCAACTCGCGCCATGATTCCAAAAGATAAACTCACAATAAGTAAGGATAATATTGCTGGAATTGAGATTAATACCGCCTCCTTGAACATCCAACCTGAAAACATGAGCACATGCCATATCATGGTATTATCTATTGCCCCTTTACCTACGGGCATCATGTTAAAACTATTGATTAGCGCATCGAGCAAAGCTAAATGTCCATTAAGCGCTAGAAAACTTAAGGTAGTCATCATCAAATAGAGCTGACTGACTAAAGGAACACTAGCTTTACTGGAGGGATCGACCATTACGGCAAAACCCAAGCCAGCCTGCATTGAAATAATTTGGCCACCTAAAACAAAAACCTGAAATACTAGTTGCAAAGCAAAACCCATCAGCATACCCAACAACAACTCTTGTATGACATAAACCACATACAGGCCATTAAAATTTAAAAAAGAAAGCTGTGTGGATATAAAGGGGGCACACACCCAACCTAGGGCGAAAACAAAGATGACCTTGATACGAGAAGGTATAAAATTTGAGGAAAAAACAGGTACCGTCAGCATCAAACCGCTGACACGCACCATAGGCCAGACCACCTGGCTCAAAGCACCTATCATTGTTTGATAATCAAGATTCATCTCTAGTTCCTAACCTATCATATAAGGGATATTGGTAATTAAAGAATCTGTATAATTAAGTAACGTCTTTAATAACCAAGGCCCTGCAAAAACCAATACTAAAAAAGTGACAAACAACTTAGGTATAAAGCTTAAGCTGGATTCATTAATTTGAGTTGCTGCTTGAAACATTGCCACAATTAAACCAACCACTAAACCAGGCACGGTCAGTACAACTAGCAATAATAAAATTATATTAACGCATCCACTAAACAAAAAACCTATAGATTCAGGGGTCATCATCACTCCTAGGCCATAGCAAAACTTGAGGCAAGTGAACCCAAGACTAAAGTCCAGCCATCGACCATCACAAACAGCATAATTTTAAAAGGCAAAGAAATAATTAAAGGTGATAACATCATCATCCCCATAGCCATCAACACACTAGAAACAACAAGATCAATCACTAAAAAAGGTAAAAAGAGAATAAATCCAATTTGAAAAGCTGTTTTCAATTCACTAGTAATAAATGCTGGAATAAGGACACTCATCGGTATTTCATTTAAAGAGGCTGAATTGTCTTTAGCAAATTGTTTAAACAAGGAGAGATCATTTTTACGAGTTTGATTCAACATGAATTGTCGTAGCGGAACTTGCGCGGTTGACAAAGCTTGGGGAAAGCTTATCTTGTCGGCCAGATAAGGTTGAACTGCCGTATCATTAATTTTGTTAAATACAGGAGACATTACAAAATAAGTCATAAACAAAGCGATACCAATCAAGATTTGATTCGTAGGCGTTTGCGCCATGCCAATGGCCTGACGTAAAATTGACAGAACAATGATGATGCGAGTAAATGCAGTTACTGCCATCAATAATCCAGGCAAAACACTGAGCGCCGTCATAAAAATTAAAATTTGTAAGTTGACGCTGTAAGACTGCGTACCGTTTGCTCCAGGTTGTACGGTAACAGCGGGTAACGACAAAGGGTCTGCCTGAACAGTTAAAGGTAATAAAATAAGTAATAGAATAGAAACAATTTTGGAAAGAAGTTTAATACTTTTGAAATCCATCTTATTTTTTTCCCACCGCAGATTTAAGAAGCTCAGCGAAAGTAGTTTTATTTTCTGCGTCAAATCCCAAAGGCAATTGCTCGCCGAAATCATGCAGGGTGCTTACTGTACTTGCTCCAACTCCAATCAATAAATAACGATCACCTACTTTTAATAGGATTATTTTTTCTTTGGCGCCTAAAGTCATACTGGCTATAGATTGAAACCCTTTAGAGGTACTTAATTTAACTATATTTAACCGTTTTACTATCCAAGACAAACAGACAATGATTAATAAAACGACAAGAAGGCCGGTAATAAGTCGCAACAACTCATTACGGCTAATCAAATTGGTACTATCCGTAGGCAATGCAAAAGTAAGTTGACTAATGAATAGAAAAAATAATGAAATAATAAGGCGTACTTTAGTCATGATCTCTGAGCCGCTTAATTCTCTCAGCCTTACTCACTATATCTGTTAATCTCACACCAAATTTATCGTTAACCACAACGACTTCACCATGAGCAACTAAAGTACCATTAACTAAAACATCAAGAGGATCACCGCTCAAACGATCAAGAGCCACAATACCACCCTGATTTAGCTGCAATAAATTACGAATCGTCATTTTAGTACGACCAATTTCTACCGTGACAGATACTGGTATATCTAATATTAATTCCATCTTCTCAGAGTCAGCATCTTGAGCTAAGGCATTCACTTGTGGTTTGGTCGGTTCTATTGCCGATTCTTTTGCTTGAGTCATCCATATCCCCCTAATAACTGATTGTTTTTATTATTTTAAGTGCTCTTTTCTCATTAGCACTCCCCATAGTCGCTGTAAAACTAGGAGTGCTTTCAATATCTAAGGTGACCACCTCTCGCATTTCTAAAGGTATAAAGTCATTGACCTGCCATGACATCACATTACCTAAGGTGCTTGCAGTTTGAGCCATCACCGAACTAATAGTAAGTTCAACATCCATTAACTCTTCTTTTAAAGACGCCGTTTCAACAGTGAAGTGCAACAGTGGAACTAGGACTTAGTCCGGCAAAGAAGACCTCAAAGGGTGTTCTATA
>DAIAOV010000114.1 GCA_027437055.1 Legionella sp.
TATTGACGGATGTCTCGGCTACGTGGATAGGAGTAGATCAGGATGTATTAGGACCTAATGACTTAACACTCGATACTAAACCAGACGGACATTTTCATGTGACTCTTCCTTTCGGTGAACCGTCAGCCGTAAAATCCATATGGATTAGGTATTCTGAATTTGGTAAGTCGTTGAAGTGGGGATGGATATACAATAAAAACCTTCCTCTAAACGGATATGCAATAGCAGTATTAGATAATAGCGGCAAGGCAGTATTGCCACAGAGCGATAATGGATATCGAGTTGATGGATTAACTGATCTTGATTTATATCTCTCGGAGCTAGATAATCAAAATGGCCGAGATACCCTTAAATTCGAAGAAGGACAAACCTTTAATCTTGAAATTGATTACGTCACTCAGAATAATGTAGAGAGGCAATTTAATTCCTTGGTTAAAATTACGGCAACCAAATAGGGGCGTTTTCTATACGGATGTGAAAAGAGAGAAGTTGCATTTTCAAACTGCAACTTCTCTCTTATTTGTGCATATCCATTAGCCCTAGATACTGAAATCCTTCTTGTCTAGATTGTCATAATAGGATCGGATTGGGCTGTAATCAGGGGTATAAGCTTCGTCTTCAACAAAGGGTTCGTTATCGTTTAAGTAAAGAGTGGTTAAATTTTAAAACATACTGTCAGCACTTAGAGCCGTTATCCATAAGAAGAAAATAGGCTTTCCTAAAAGACAAAAGAGGCACTCACTAACGTCTTATAGAACTCTCACTTAAGAAAATCATCATTGTGACTCTGTTCGCCAAATTTTGAGTAAACGTTATGCCATAATGTAAGAAGATAAATAGATAAAGTTTCGTCATTAGCCAAGGAACGTGCCTGTAAATTGAAACCAAGTACCGTGTATAGGATTCAGCCAATGCAAAGGCCCTCTCAGAGGCCAGCATCTACTTGCTGTATAAGATGTATTTTACTTTTGGTTCAGAATAGGTGGTAGCAAATTTATGCAAGAAAGTTGGACAGTTATCAGACAGGTAATGTTAGAATTAGTAAGTGACTATTTTCCGGTGAAGCAACTAAAAATAAATATGTCAGAATTAATCAAAAGTAAGGTAGAAATTCAAGAGTTAATTCAAAAATCTGGTGTTTTCGAATATACACGGGTTATTATGAAAGTAAATCAACTAAAGGCGATTGAACTGATGGATGATATAGGGATAGAAAATAAGTGGAAGGAAAAGCTATTGCAATTTATATAATGTGGTTGCCCGCAATATAATTACGGGAACCCGCAGTCCTGTTGGCGGGGCTATTTGATCAATTATATGATAGTATATTAAATAAATTTTAAAGGAGAGAAAAAGGGAATGTTGCAAAATGTTGTGGAGTATTTAATAGAAAACCCGGACGTAAAAGAGAAAGTGAAAGAGGGTTCAGCAAGCTTAGTAGGATTAACAAAGATGGAGCAGAAGGCAGTCATTGATAGCTTTGAAGATGAGCCCAGTGTCTTTGGGCCATTGCAGTATTGGTAAAAAATTAAAGAAAAGTCAGGATTTATCCTGACTTTTCTTTAATGGAGGAGATTTGTAAATGGGAGACCTGAAAAGACGTTGCGTGTGGCTATCTTTTGCCGGAATTATTTTAATATTGATCTATTACTTACTCTTTGTCACACTAAACGTTCCCTACATCGGCCTAAGCGTAGTGGAAAATGAAGCAGGTAAATGGCAGATATCTAATGTCGATCATCTTGGTTGGGCTGAACAACAAGGAATCAAGGCTGGAGATATTGTATCATTGATCAACCAAAATAAGCCTAGTGAATATTTTACCGTCAGGCAATATGGTGTCATTGAACAAGCAGAGACATTAACAATTAATAAAAGTGACGAATTGATTTTATATAAGGTGACCAATAATGCAACTCAAGATTTGCTTTGGTATCATATTTTGATACCAGGACTAGTCTTTGGGATTCTCTTAATTTTTTCCTTTTTCCTATATATTAAAAAAAGGGATGATAAGGCAGCTCTCCTCCTCATTCTCTTTTTTATTGCTATAGGGCTTAGCTATTTCAGTGCTGGGGCTTCTTCTAGGATAGATATTCTCGGGATATACATCAATCGAATTACAATGTCATTAATACCCGTACTCTTTTTGGAATTTTTACGGGTTTATTTTGGGCAACATGGACTAACTTTGTATAGTCGTAAGTTCTTGTTTTCATTTTATGGAATAAATGGGTTGCTACTTGTTATTCATTCATTATTTCAGATCTTCGGCGGAAGGTTATCGATTATTAGGTATTCCTTTCTTGCTGTCTTTTCGGTAAGCATTCTTTTATGTTTTTACATTATTATCTCTCGGTATCTTCGTTATAGAAATACCGTGCACAAACCGGTTTTTAAAATTATAATAGTAGGTTTTATACTGGCGTTTTTCCCCTTTGTCGTATTAGTGGGTTTACCAAGTATTTTATTCGGGGTTGAACTTATACCGGGGGCTTTAGGGGCGGTTTTTTTAGTATTTCTTCCGGTTGTTTTTTTATATTTAATTACAGCAAAAAGCTTGTTTGATATCGATTTTATTATTGGCCGTATACGATATTATTCCATAATATGCCTCATACCCACTACGCTCTTTTTATTGATTGTAATCTACATTGTAAGAGAGATTACTTTTCTTGAGGGGATTCATGTTGGCCTTGTTACTTATATAGGAATCATAGTGTTCCTTTATATAAAAGAAGAGCTTGATTTCCGTTTTCGTTCAAAATTATTTAGAGAAAAATATAATTTCCAAGCAAGCTTAGACCGTTTCTCCCAGACTATCTCCAGGGTGATGAAGCCAGCTGATCTGGAAGAAGAATTAATCATAGAAGTAATGCAAGTCTTACCGGTCAAATCCATTTCCTTGTTCGCAATGGATCTGACAGATAATTCATTGTTAATAAAAACAGGGGATCAGAATTTTCTGACTGAAGAAAGCATTAATTGGTTAAAAAACAATATCAGATCGATTTCCGTTGGAGAATTAATCGATATAGATAGTGAAGTTTTGCTTATAGTAAGTAAGGCGGAGGACAAAATTCACCTTGTATGGATTAGAGAAAAACAAAATCGAACTCGTTTTAATCAACATGAAAAAGTTTGGCTTAGAACAATCGCCTCTTATGCAAGCCTAGTCTATGAAAACTTACGCTTAATTGAGGGATTAACAGTAAAATTAGAGGAAGCGGTTACCCAAAAAGACCCAGAGCATCCTTGGGTAATGCGTCTTTTATTTAACTTATCGGAAAAGGAGAGACGACGTCTAGCCTTAGATTTACATGATTCAGCACTACAACATCAATTGCTATGGTATCGAAAGCTGGAAATAATCCTAGAAGATGAAAAAATTCCGGTAGATCTGAAGAAGCAATTGAATGATATGGCCGAAGGAATGTTAGATGTAACACATCAAATTCGTGAAACCTGCAATGAATTATTTCCACCTTTACTAAGGGAATCAGGGATTGTAGAAGCGTTAAAGAATTTGTTTGCGGATGCCCAATTGCGAACAGATTACGTTGTGAATTTCAATTCAAAAGATTTCAGTATTAATTTGGATTATGAACACGTATTAGCGCTTTACCGAATTGTACAAGAGTTGTTGACAAATGCAGTAAAACACTCCAAAGCAACAGAGGTTAATATTACGTTAGCCAATAGTAATGATATTTTAGAATTTAAGTATCGGGATAACGGTATTGGTATAGATCTAAACAACTTAAAATCTTCACTTAGCCATATGGGGTTATCTGGAATAAAAGAACGAGTTTCAAGTCTTGGGGGTAATACAAGTCTTCATTCAAGTCTGGGTAAAGGATTTGAAGTTTCAATTTGGATGGTAGTAGAGATGATGTCCAGTGTAAGTGAACAAGTTGTTTAAGGGGGAAGGGACAAAGTGATTCGAATTTTGTTAGTCGATGATCATCCCTCAGTTGGTGAAGGGACAAAAAGCATGATTGAGCAAGACGTTGAAATGCAAGTTACTGTTGTAACTTCTAGTATGGAGGCATTAGAATTATTAAAAATACAGACTTTTGATGTTCTGATGTTTGATTTGAATATGCCGGTAATCAATGGATTGGAATTAACTCGGAGAGTAATCATGACAAATTCGGATACCCCGATTATAATTTATACAGGTTACGATATTGCTCCGCATTTTAATGTTCTAGTTGAATCACGTGTTGCAGGGTTCGTAAGTAAAACAGCATCTCGAGAGCAACTTATTACGGCGATCCGCTGTGCTTTGCATGGTGAGGCCGTTATACCCGTATCTCTATTACATCAGCTAAGGCGTAATGATGCGAGGGTTGCTACTTCAGTGAATGAGGAAAGCATAGAAGGCATTTCAATCGATGAAAGGGAGCAAGCGATTCTGAGAGAAGTCTCTAAAGGTAAGGGCAACAGGGAAATTGCAGATATTTTATTAATAAGTCAACGTACGGTTGAGTACAATTTGACAAGAATTTTCGGGAAGTTAAACGTTCGCTCAAGAGCGGAAGCGATAGTTGAAGCCAAGCGCCTTGGGCTTATTCCTATTGAGGATTTCATATAGTTATTAGTTTTAAGAAAAGTGTGGTTTGAAATAATAGTCAGAAAAATATTACAGGGGCCGTGAGGTCCTTTTTTTGAGTTGTTCAGAAAAGCTTATTATTTTTCTTGTAGATAACAGCTTTAGGTGAATTGACAGCATGTTAGATAAAATGCAATTTGCGGGATACCGCAAAATAATTACGGTAACCCGAAGTACGATTTTCGGTGCAATACTGTTTAAGCTATAGTAAAGTACTTTGTAGAAAGGAGGTTCAATTTACCAAAAGAAGATAAAGTTTACAGTTTACAGTTTATTATTTTTCTCCTTTATGCAATTTTTTTATCAAATTAGCCAGTGTTTATGTTGGTTTCTAAATAATTATTCACAGCAATTGTCACCCAGCCGACTTCATTTAAACATATATCTTCTTCCGTCTTCATCTTGTTAAGCCAGTAACGCAATGTAGAAGTCTTAACATTGTTTTCCTTGGACCACATGGGAATAGACATTCCTGCTTCTTTGAAGGGATTAATTTGGCTGATATAGGATTCGAGAATTTCCCCCCTGACATTAATAATGCCTCCACTATTTGATTTCATAGAGATAATTTTCTCATAATCTGAGTGGGCTGCCCAGCACCCTTATATAAAGCGCTTACATAATTCTGGAACAAACTGGTATCATCAAAATGAATGGCGTACCTCTTATAAAAACATCAGCTAACCATACAATTTTTATTACAACTAACGATACTTTTGTACCACATTTTAGTACGACGTAAGAATTACGTCGTAATGTGTTTAAGTGGGCAGTTATGTACTTTGGATTCATAAAAGTAGAAGGGTAGTTACATTAGTCTCCAAAAATTTATGCTTGTTCAAATATTCAAAGGGAGGAATTAAGATATGTATAAAAACAAAGTGATCCACTTTGCCAACACAGCCAAATTCCTTTTTAATGGTGATAATACAATTGTGATAAATCGGCTTAATGGGCAATGGATCAAGATACCAAGGCAATGTTATGAAATACTACTTCATTGCAGTGATAAAGGGCTAAACTATTCTGACCTAGACGATATATTAGCAGATGATGAAGATAGATCATATATGGCAAAACTTCTCGAAATGCTTAATTCTATGGGATGCTTATATATAGATTGCGAACCAACCCTAAAAAATGCCAGCTTAATATATGTACTAAATAATGGTAATGTCATTGAATGTGGAACCCATGACGAGCTCTTGGAAATGGAAGGGTTTTACTATAGCCTTTATAATATATAGATCAGAAGGAGTGTTAATTGATGACAATTCAAACTATAAACCTCACAAAAAAGTACAATAACAAAGATACCGCCTTAAATCATGTTTCTCTAAATATAGATACAGGAATCTTTGGTTTACTGGGTCGAAATGGTTCTGGCAAAACGACATTAATACGAATTTTAACTACGCTATTGGAGCCTACCCGTGGAAGTATTACTATTTTAGGCATGGAAGTAAATAAAGCTAATCAGAATAAAATAAAACGTAATATTGGTTATTTGCCACAAGAGTTCGGATTTTATAAAGATTTTACCGTATTAGAAATTCTACAATATATCTGCATTTTACGAGGTGTAGGTAAAAGCGAGCAACACGAACTTATAAAAGATGCACTTGAAAAAGTGAACCTTTACAATGACAAAAAAAAGAAGTACAAACAGCTATCTGGTGGTATGAAACGCAGAGTAGGATTGGCGCAGGCCATGCTAGGCAACCCACCTATATTGATTGTTGACGAGCCGACTGCCGGTGTAGATCCTGAAGAAAGAATTAATATTCGCAAGCTACTAAATGAATATGCACAATATAACACTGTACTATTTTCAACCCATATTATTGAAGATATAGAATATACCTGTAACAGACTGGCTATCCTCGATTACGGTAACTTGCTTTTTGCTGGCACTCTCCACGAATTATTAATCCAAGTGAATGGGAAAATATTTGAATGTGTATTTGATACCCTTGATGAGTTTCATTTCTTTGAACGGAAACACCATGTAATATCCTTTAGGCGTGATGGAATGAAAACCAAAGCAATTGTTGTTAGCGAAGAAGGAGCATTGCCAAATAGTATGCCATATAACCCTTCCCTTGAGGAAGCATATGTATATATTACATCAAAGGGAGGGGATAAATAATGAGCAATCTCAGACTGATTCTATTTGAATGTAAAAAGCAGATAACAAGCTTTACATTCCTTATCATCCTTGCCATTTTTACAGTGTTTGCTGTTACGCAGCTTAATGAAATATTCCATTTGCCTGTAAAGAGCGACAATGATATACGCGCCCTTGAACAAAGCGGCGAAAGGGATTACATATATATTGAGAATACAGATGCCGACCTAAAAAGCGAAACCATTGAACATATACAGCAAAAAATAGCAGACGGCACTATTCCACAGGATTCGGCAGAAGAGTTTGATGTGGTATTGGAAATGCTTAAAAACAATAATTACAGTTTTAAAGATATATTATCTGCTATGCAAAATAATAAAACAATCTCAACATGGTTAAGTGCTTGTAAAGTACAGTTCAGCAAACACATTGGAAGCGTTGACGAAGTAAACAGTAATATTCAATCGGCTTTAGGGAATACGGGATATAGCCCGAACCTTTACGTGAAATATGTTACCTACATGCAAGCAATAGCGGGGTTTCTAATATTCCCAATATTCCTTTTGCTATTCACACGGGATTACCAACACAATATGTTTGAGGCTATTTATGTACAGCCCTTATCTTCTACCAGATACATTCTTAGCAGATATTTTGGCACCTTAATACCATTAATAGTTTATTTATATCTCTTTGGGTTAGTCCTAAACTTAAACAGTGTCAGCCGTTTTATTGGAGCTGGATACGAATATCAATATACCGCATTTTTCCCTTACTTTATAATATACATTTTACCGACAGTCTTCTTTTTAAGCAGCTTGATTACACTGCTTATGTTGGTAATAAACAAAGCCGTTGCTGTTTTCCCAATCTATATTATCTATGTGATATTCAATGTTACGCCGAATGCATTTAGTTTTGGAGGCGCATGGATTAGAATGATAAATCCCATTATCAGACTTGACAGGCAGCTTGGTAGTATGGAAGTGGTCCTAATCAACCGCTTAGTCTATATGATATTGGGTGTATTTTTACTCGTAATAGCTTGTAAGGTATATAATAAGCTCAGAAATAATCTAAGGAAGGTCATTTCGATATGAAATATAGTTTAAAGATTGTATATTCTCCACTTAAATGGCTAATCTGTGTAATATTTGTTACCATATTGCCATTTGTCATGTATGTGCCAACCTACTATGATTTTGTTAACATTTCTACATTATATCTGCCTTTTGTTGGGATCGTTTTGTTTGCTGATCTAGCTATAATTGATAAGGAAAACCATATAGAAGAAATTACATATTTATCCGATAAGAAGCCTGTTATAACCTATATTCAGAGATACGTTTTATCTTTGGCAATAATGCTAATATATATTATTATAGCAAACATCGTCTTTTATATTTTACACCAGTTAAACAATGTTGAGATAACGGAACCCATTTCAAATTTTCAATATATTATTATAACTAGCGGAGGATGCTTATTTTTTAGTGCGATGTCTATGACAATAAGCACAATTTTAAATAATGTATATATAGGCTACGGATTTTCTCTCATTTACTGGTTGTTTTGGAATATCAATTGCCAAACTGAAGCATTTATGAATCCTTTCCCGTTCATAGCTAATCCAGCTTTATATGAAAAACCACTAGTCATTATATATGCTTTTACACTTGTACTAATTATACTGAATTGCTTTCTTGTTAGTAGAAGCCCATTTTACCTATCAGACAAAATGAAAAAACTACTTGTTAAATAGTTGGTTACCGGTATTTGTCAAATTAGTTGTCGCTAAACTCCAAAATTATATATAAGTTAAGAGGACTGTTTTTCCTCAATGATTTCGTTTTGAATGCGCTCAGGATTGAGCCAAACTTCATTATCTAACGTCCAGTTTCGGATTTCTCTGGACCAACGTTCGGGGTGGGCTGCTTTAGCCTTTTCATAGAGTTTACGTCGGTTTTCGAAAATGACCTTATCCATTCCGCTGTGTCTTTGATGGGGTGTTAAGAAATTCAAGCCACTGTGCCGATGCTCCTGGTTGTACCATTTAACAAAGGCTAAAACCCAGGTTCTTGCTTGCGTTAAATCTTTAAACCCGGACAAGGGATAATTCGGACGATACTTACAGGTTCTGAAAATAGACTCCGCATAAGGATTGTCATTACTGACCCGAGGACGACTCCTTGAAGGCGTTATCCCGAGCTGATACAAGGTTTCTAAGAGTGAGGAGCCTTTCATGGGACTTCCGTTGTCTGAGTGTAGAACCAGCGGTTTTACTGAGACGATGCGCTGTTCAGATAAGACCCCACGGCGTACCAGGGTACTAGCATTTTCAGCTGACTCTTCTAACCAGATCTCCCACGCAGTGATTTTCCGACTGTATAAATCCAAGATCAAATATAAGTAAAAGTAGACGCCTTTGGCCGGTCCGGGTAGCCAGGTGATGTCCCACATCCAGACCTGATTGGGTCCTGTAGCACAGTGGGTAGAGATAGGTTTGCTACTTGGTTTTTTACTTCGACCCCGATGGTACTGCATATGATGATTTCTTAAGACGCGATAGAATGTGGATTCCGATGCGAGATAGATGCCTTGATCGGCAAGAATGGGAACGATCTGACTCGGAGGAAGACTTTGAAATATGGGCTGGTTAACCACCGATATGATTTCCTGAGTTTCCGTTTCGGTTAGTTTGTTTCTGGGAACAGGGTGTTTAGCAAAAGGCCGTTGGTCCTCAAGTGGCGTTTCATCACTTCGCCAACGTTGCAATGTACGCAAACTAATTCCCATTTCTTTGCAAGCCCTCTCTTCAT
>DAIAOV010000115.1 GCA_027437055.1 Legionella sp.
CGATATCCTTTAGTTAAATATCGCATTGCATTTGCAGCTCGTGCTGGGGTATCTCTTAACCCTTCACGATTAATATCTTCACCTAACTCTTTAAGGAGTTTAGTGTATAGTTGTTCCATAGCAAGAACTCCTAGCCTGGCGGCCAAGTCATTTGACGTCCACCAAGTAAATGTAAATGGATGTGGTAAACTTCCTGCCCGCCACCAGAATTAATATTAAAAACTAACCGATAACCTACCCCACTAAATCCTTCAGATTGAGCTATTTTCTTTGCTCTTAAAATCATAGTCCCCAGTAGCTGACTGTCTTCATCATTGCACTCATTAATTGTGGCTATATGCTGTTTAGGAATAATCTGTATATGTGTAGGTGCTTGTGGTCTAATATCACGAAAGGCCATTATATCATTGTCTTGGTAAACTACAGTAGCAGGAATTTCACCTTGAGCAATTTTGCAAAACAAACAAGTCATAATTAACCCGATTAATGATTAAAACGATATTATACATCGCCTTTATTAGATTGCGACAACTTGTCTTGGTCTTTTAACAAGATTTTTTATCTTATGTACAAAAAGCTGCTGTGATTGTATTGAGTGTGTTAACGGTGCAGTAGATCTCAACTGCTTTTTCTAGGATAATGAGTTTTTCTTATTAGTATAAGGGCATATAAATGAGTTTAATGGAAATTAAGAGCGGCAAAGATGTTCCGAACGAGATTAACGTAATTATTGAAATTCCTATGCATGGTGAGCCAGTGAAATATGAAGTCAATAAAGAAACTGGTGCCCTATTCGTTGATCGGTTTATGGCAACTGCCATGTTTTATCCTACAAATTATGGATATATCCCACAAACTTTATCCGAGGATGGTGATCCTGTCGATGTGCTTGTGGTGACTCCTGTTCCTTTAATTAGCGGGGCGGTTATTGCTTGTCGCGTGATTGGTATGCTAAAAATGACGGATGAGTCTGGAGTGGATGCGAAGTTACTTGCTGTACCTACTAATAAATTGAGTAAGATGTATCAAAATATAGAGTCATATTTGGATTTGCCGCAACATTTATTGTTATCGATAGAGCACTTTTTTAGTCATTATAAAGATTTGGAAGAGGGTAAATGGGTGAAAGTAGATGGATGGGCTGGCCCTGATGCTGCTCGTGAAGAAATTATGGCAAGCGTCAAGCGTTATAAAAAGTAAATGAGGGTGAGTACTTTATAGAGGATGATGGTCTATCTCTGTAATATTTATATTAACTCATATTGAAGATAAAGGGTTTAAACCTCTAAGCTCTTTATCAATCTCGCTTTCTTGAATACCTTATGGTACTTTATTTTCTCGCAGCAAAATCATAAGGAAACTAAGTGCAATTTCCTCTGTCAACATTATTGGTCATTCTAGTTTTTTTGATTTTATTATCAGCTTTTTTTTCTGGTTCTGAAATAGGCATGATGTCTATTAATCGATACAAATTAAGATACTTGGTAAAAAAAAACAATAAGCAGGCTATTCGTGTTAATCAGATGCTGGCACGACCAGATAAATTATTAAGTGTAGTCTTAATAGGAAATACTTTCGCTAATATCGTTTCATCGACCATAGCAACATTAATAGGTCAGCGCTTCTATGGAGAAATTGGGGTTGCCGTGGCAACCGTACTTTTAACAGTAGTTGTGTTGGTATTTGCTGAGATGACTCCTAAAACATTGGCTGCCATTTATCCTCAACAAGTCGCTTTTTCATGTTCTTTGCCTTTAAAAATATTACTTTGGATTTTTGCTCCCTTAGTTCATGCGATTAGCATAACCTCTAATGGCATTTTGAAAATATTTGGTATTTCAATTAACAAGATGCAGAAAGAAGCATTAACTGGTGAAGAGCTTCGCTCCGTAGTGCATGAAGCAGGAGGTCTTTTGCCCGTTGAACATAAGAGTATGGTGATTAGTTTATTGGATTTGGAGCAGGCTACTGTTGAGGATATTATTATTCCTAAGGCAGATATAGTCGGCATTGATTTGGAGCAGCCTTGGTCGCAACTTTTAGAACAATTGGAAACAGCACAACATACTCGTCTGCCTTTATACAGAGGCTCTATAGATAATTTAGTTGGGATGATTCACGCACGAACAGTATTAAATCTGGCACTAGAAGATAAATTGGATATTGATAGCTTATTAAAAAGTGCTGATGCACCTTATTTTATTCCAGAAGCTACACCATTAAATATTCAAATTTTGAATTTTAGAAAGATGAAAAAACGTAGTTGTTTTGTCGTCGATGAATATGGTGACATCTTGGGTTTGGTTACCATGGAGGACATACTTGAGGAAATCGTGGGTGAATTTACCACAGATATTGCTGCTTTAAGTCGCGATATTACACCTTTGGACGACGGCTATGTTATTGTAGACGCGAGTATGACATTACGTCATTTAAATCGGATGATGAGCTGGAGTTTGCCTCTAATAGGGCCAAGAACATTAAGCGGTTTAATTATCGAATATCTAGGATATATCCCTCCTGCAGAGTCTTGTTTAGCTATAGAAAATTATCGCATAGAAATTTTAAAAGTGAGCGATAACACGATTAAAGGAGTGAAAATGATTAAAGTTGGCAAGAAAAGAAAATAAGATTTTTTGCTCTTAATTCGCATTTAAGAACTTATTTTCGTTCTGCAAAAGAGGTGATTAAATTAGTATAAAAAATGGTTGAAGTACTTTCATAAGCTGAATCTGTACCAAAAATTACCCATACTTCCCCTCTATCGTTACTTGTAACGTAATAGTTATCAAGCTTTGCTTGCATTTCTGAATCGGGTTGATAAGGTAACGTTTTTAAACGATAAATAGAATCTTGGGTATCAACGCCCACAGTACCAATTAATACCATATCTTTGCCATCAGTTGCCTGATTCCCTTTATCTAATACCATTCTGTAGTTATTCGCTTCATCAAGATAGCGTTCAGGTTTTTGATTCACTACCCCTATTTTTACAAAAACAGAAGATCCCGGAGAGCCGCCGGCTCCTACGGAGTCATTGGGTGCATTAGAGGCGAACTCTAAAGAAAAACTAACGTGATAATGAGTATTTGCTTTTAAACCATTTATTTTTTTATAGGCGAACATAAATAAGTCGTCACTATGATTATTTCCAGAAATTTTTAAGCCATGAGCTCCAGTTTTAATTTCATTGGGTAAGAATGCATTTTTTTTAAATTGCAGTTCATAAAATTGCTCCTGTTCCTTAGGATAGTCAGCAAAAGAAACAGTAAACTCTTCTTGGGTGGAAAAGGTATATTTATAGGTTTTAATTTTAGATAAGTCATTTTTAGAGATTAATTGTGCGGGTAAAGAAAAAGAAAAGAACAAACTAGTGATGAAAACGAATGAACGAAAAGTTTTTTTTATGAAAAAATCTTCTTTTCGATAATAGATATAGTTCAAGATGTTTTCCTGGTGATTTATTTGGTCTAAATGTTATCATTTTTGGGGGGTGTGTATATTGCCCTTTAGGACGCGCCCATAGTTTAACTTACAATTACAGTCAGGCCATGTAATATATAATTAAGCTCTTAAATTCATTTCTGAACCAGGTTCTTCTGATAGATGCTTTGGAGCTGTTTGTATTAGGTGCTGTAAGCCACCTTGCTCAGTTACTTTACTACCCAGTCGTCCTTCTTCTAACGCGGCTTGTTCGGCTGTAGTAAATGATTCAATAGGCCCCATGTATTGGGGATCTAAAAGGTGCATTAATTTAGTTGCTGCGCTTATTTTGGTTTCACTATTTTTTATATGAAAGTAATCCGTACCTAAAACTGCATCTAAGATGAAGTAGGTAAAAGCAACGACTCCCAAAAAATTATAATGAAATGACCATTCATTAGGACGCGTTTTTATATAATCTTTCAGGTAGGGAAGAAGAGGAGAACTTGGTTTCGATTTAACTGATTCAGGTGGCAATGGCTCTGTTTTCGTTATTGTTGTTATAGATTCAGAGATAGTGGGTTTTATTTTTTCCACAGAATGAACTCTGACTGGTTCTGGCGTAGAAGGGCGAGTAGAAAAAAGAGTATTAGAATTGATTGGTAGTTGCTTTTTTTGAGGTCGCAAATCTGATGATGGTAGATATGCGAGGGTCGTAGGACATGGAGAGTAACCCTGCTTTGCTATAATGGTAAAGATATGATCACAACAGTCTTTTAGAGCTTTAAAATCATGCTGGCTATTTCCTGGATGTGTTTCCAGGAATGCTGCGGCACCACGAAATAGGGTTAAACTGGAAACTAACTTACCTGCATCTACATCCCCTCCCATCAAATGCGCTACTTGGGATGATGGATTTTTGCTTAAATTTTGCTCAACAAGGGTTGCCATTTCATGATAGTGTGCAAAGAGCTCTGGATCGAGCAGGTAGTTGCACGCTTCTTTAAAATCAACAATACCATAATACTTTGCATTATCACTATAACCAAGCTCTTTAAGTTGAGGAAAAATGTACCAAATCCAATGACTTGTTTTGCGTCCATTAGTAATTTCTTTCCTTGCTTGGGCATAATCTGTTTTCTGGGCATCATTGAAACGAGCTAAGTCAGTAGGCATAAAGAATCCTATCAATAAAGAATGAGATGTCAGGTTGTCTTTTTCACAATATAAGTGTTTTAATATTACTCAATTTTAGCTTAATTATAGAAATAAAGCATCTTGTTTTTGATTTTTTAAAGAGCAAATTGATAAAAAATAAGAGCCAATGAAAATAGAGCAATTCTTCACTACAGTAGAGCTTAGCAAGAGGTAATATAACTTTGTGTGCAAGGAATTTACTCAATTAGGGGCGGAGCCAAAAATTATGGTAAAGTTGGGTATCAATTAAGGAGTGACTTGTTTGAAATGGATTCGTTTTTTAAGCAACAGCTTAATAGAATTGTTATTTTTTCATTCCGCTATTGCTGCTCATCATACAATAAATCTTACTGTTCACTACAAGATGGTTCAGTATGTAGGTAAAATGAGTAGAGCTATTGCCGTAAATGATCAGATTCCAGCCCCGACCTTACATTTCAAAAAAGGGGATAGAGTTACTATTAATGTATCTAACCATCTTGATAAAGAAACAGCTATTCACTGGCATGGTTTACTCGTTCCTTGGCAGATGGATGGTGTTTTAGGAGTCACTCAGAAGGGTATTCCTCCGGGCGGTGTTTTTCATTACGAATTTACTTTAGAGCAAGCAGGCACTTATTGGTATCATGCTCATGCTGGATTACAAGAGCAAGCAGGTTTATATGGTGCGTTCATTATTGATCCAATACCTCCGCCTCGTTATAAATACACTAAAGACTATGCGATTGTGTTATCCGACTGGAGTAACACTGATCCACATCAGATCCTCGCTAATCTGAAGAAAGAAGGAGACTACTATTCTCCAAAATTTCCACTCCAGCCTTCTCTAATGAAGTTTCTTCGCGATTACTCTAACGCCTCAGCAGCTGAACGAAAGAGAATAGTTGATGATTATAAAATGATGCAACAAATGCGAATGAGCATTTATGACATGAGTGATGTTGCTTATGATGCTTTTCTATTAAATGGGCGATCGAAATTAGATCCATGGACAGCCCATGTACGAAAAGGCGATATAGTTCGATTGCGTTTTATAGGTGCTGCTGCCAGTACTGTTTTTAATATAAAGATTCCAGATGTTTCTATGCAGGTGGTACACATTGAAGGTAATGATGTGGTTCCCTATACAGTAAACCAATTTAAGCTTGCACCCGGAGAAACTTATGATGTGTTGGTTAAAATCGAACAAGATCAACCTTCTATTATTTATGCAGAATCTATTGATACTGTTGGTGCTGCTTATGGCGCATTAATCACCAAACTTCAGCAATTAGTTCCTTATCAAAAGGTGAAACCTTTTCCTGAGCCTAAACCTGTAATGCGTCAAATGATGTTACGAATGATGCATGAGGATAGTGTATTATCTCAGATGAAGCCTGGAGATATGAAGATACACCATGATATGAAGATGAATCACAGTATGACAGGGATGGTGATGCAGACTGAACCAATGCAACATGGTGATCTGTTCTCTTCCTTTAAGGGGCAAATGGCTCAAACTTTTGGAACAAAATATCAAGGGTTAAAAGCAGTGGTGAAAACTAATGATCCTAAAAAACCTGTGAGTCAAGTGATTAAAATGGAGTTATTTGGTTACATGGATAGGTATATTTGGTTCATTAATGGTGTGCCCGAATATCTTGCTCGTCCAATTCCCTTAAAACCCAATAAGCGATACCGTTTTATTTTTACGAATCCCTCAATGATGCGTCATCCTATGCACATACACGGGCATTGGTTTATTTTACGTAATGGCCATGGTAGCTATGATCCTTTATTGCATACGCTTGATGTACCACCTGGTGCTACAGTTACTGCTGATCTTGATACAGATGCTAGTGGTCAATGGCTTTTTCATTGTCATCTCCTTTATCATATGATGAGCGGTATGTCCCGAGTATTTCAGTACACAACTTTATTAGAAATTACTAAAGATGAGGCAAAACCGGAACATATTATCCAACAGTCGTCTTATCTTAATCGTCCTATTGTTCGTGTAGATCAACCTCCCATTGATGAAACCTTAGTCCAGCATCCTATGGCTCATCCGATGAGGATCTATGGAGCCAATTTTCTGGATTTTGGAGCAGATCCTTTTCATCAAGTACAAAAACTGACATTCAAGGGGTTATATGGACATGACTATAATAAATTGGAATTATTTAGTAATGATGCTGAAGTGACAAAAGGGACAATCCAAAATGCAGATCTTGATATTTTTTATTGGCATCTAATAAGTCAATTTTGGGCCGTAAAAGGCGGTGTAAATTATTTTTATAGACCTGCTCAATCACCATATTGGCAACCTGGCATAGGTATAGAAGGAATAATGCCTTATTTTATTGAAACTAATATTCGCAGCTATTTTTATAGTGGGAGTATCAAACTAGATCTTGAATTAGAGCGCGATTCACAAATTACCAATAATTTTTTTATAAGAACAGGAGTACGATCTATTTTGGCTTCTAAAACCGTGGTAAACGCTGCAGTTGGTAGTGGGTTAAATCAAATGCGATATATCGTTAGGCCTTATTATCGATTAGCTCCTGGGATAAGCCTTTTTGCAGAATATGAGCATGAACAATATTATGGTTCTTTCAAAGTAATTCAGCGTCTTGAGAGAGAAAGCGAGACTCAAGATACCGTAACTTTTGGACTTTCACTGTTATTTTAAGTTTTAAACGTAGCAACTGTCTTGAATTAAATATTCAAGACAGTTGCTACGTTTAAAGTATGAAAAAGCGCCACGTATTGCCCTGATATTAACAGGATACGGCAGAAGATGAATAAGCATACATTTTATCGATAAGTCCTGTGATTAAGGAGGCTGGGCCTGATGATTTGCTTGATGTTGGCCCTACACAATTAGCATAAAAATTAACAGCACTATAGGCTGCTAAGTATCTGTCTTTTTCTATAGCATGAAATACACCTATAATGGATGAGAGTAAGTTGCCTATCCCGGCTACTTTTTGCAAAAGAACAGAATCAAAATTAAATTGATTGATTTGATGTGTATCAATCACTATATGTCTTCTACCACTGACAACTACCACAACTTTATGTTTTGTTGATAATGATCTGGCATGCTCTATGACAGTATCTGTATTAATAGGAAAATGGTCGGGAGTGTCTAGCTGTCCCGTTAATAATCCCGCAATCTCATTAGGATAGCCTCTAACAATTGATATTTTGTGATTTGTGATGAGATTGATTGCGGTATCTGTTCTATAGTGGCTTGATCCAGTACCAACGGGATCCAATATAATGGGAATTTTGAGCTCATTAGCTATACTGCAGATGCGATGACTTAAAGTAATTAATTGTTCATCTAATTTTCCCAAGTTAATTACTACAGATTTAGATAGTCGAAGAAGCTCTTCGACTTCTTGTTCTGCATGGCTCATTATTGGAAAGGCGCCTAAGCAACGTACACCACTAGCAATAAGCTCTAAAGAATAATGATCTGTAATGTTGAGTATAAATGGTCTTGTTAATTTTATTTGGGTTAAAATTTGATTGATTTCTTGCGTCATAAAAATTCCCTTTCTGTCATTAACTAATGACTGTTTTGATTTGGCTTTAGTCTAATCGAACGTTATCCCATAAAATGCGTAGCATTTATACGGCTTCTAGTTTTCAATAAAAGCAGCGCGCTATAAAAAAGCAGTTATTTTTTATGGTGAACCCATGCTAAATAAGATGCATTTTACAGGATAACTTTGGTTTGGTGATATAAGATCTTAGACTATTTTAATTTAATTAGTTGGCACTTGTTGCTAGTATTAATGCTAATAATAGCATCGTATAAAAATCTTATGAGACAGTTCTTTACAAGAGAGGCTTGCAAAGTTGATAGCGATAAGCTATTAAGCTGCGAGAATATGTTGTAGCATTGCACTCCAATGTGCCATTCTATAAATTAATTAAAAACGGATTTTTCTCTATATCTTATGATAAAACATATATTTTGTATTGGTGGAGCAAATATAGATTGCAAGCTGAAGTCATCAGTTAATTTGACTTTAGGTACATCTAATCCCGTTACTTCGGCGAGCTCTTATGGCGGTGTTGCTCGGAATGTTGCACAAAACTTAATTCACTGGACAACTAATATCCATTTGCAATGTGTGGTAGGTGATGATGCTTATGGTCGGCAAATGTTGGAGCATATTCGTTGTTTGGGTGTCAATGTAGAGCATTGTGTTGTATTAGCCGATAAAAAGACATCGCATTATTATGCAATTTTAGATAGTGATGGGGAGTTGTTTGTTGCTCTTGCTGACATGAATATTTATGATGAGCTTACCATTGTTCAATTTACTCCTGCTTGGGATTCTTGGCATCCGCAGAGCCTTATTTTTTTGGATACAAATTTGCCCGCTGAACTAATAGGCATGGTATTAAAACAAGCTGCTGTTCGAAATCTGCTCGTATGTATTGATGCTGTTTCAGTAACGAAAGC
>DAIAOV010000116.1:0-338 GCA_027437055.1 Legionella sp.
CCTGCAGTTTTGTGCCCCGAGTCTGTTCGCACTTCTTCTGACGCGAATGTTAAAAGAAATCCAATACAAGAGCATTTTAATCAAGATTTTCTAAGATTGATAAAAATAAAGGGCTCAGGAGAGCTCGCTCTTTCTTTATTAGAAGAAAAAATCAATGGAATCAAAGAGGGTATTAATCGCTTAATTATTAAAAGAAATAAGAAAGAAGAAATAAGATTAAAAATAGAACGAGTTCAAGCGTTAATTCATCTCATAGAAGAAAATGATAAAAAAGAGAGTGATAAACATTCTTTGATTACTTTAATCAATTCAAATCTTGAGTTGTTTCATTTATTGAT
>DAIAOV010000116.1:348-8940 GCA_027437055.1 Legionella sp.
GAAAAAGTAAAGCAGTTTAATACACCAGATTTCTATTCTACTCTTCCTTCTCAAGTACTTTATGGCATGGGGAGAATCACTTCGTGGCTAAGTGTTTTATATCGTTCCTACATACCTCAAAGGGTTCAAGATAAAGTTGCAGCAAGCCTATCTAACGCAGAACGAGATTTTAAGCATCAAGTATATGATTTAGCAAAAGAAAAGATTGCCGCATTGAATTTGGAGAATACTAATATAGATGAAGACATTGCTAAATTAAATTATCAATTATCAGACGGTCGTGGCGAGTTAGAGGAACTAATAGCTCGAGAAACTACTGCTAACTTGAGTGACTTAGCTAAAACGAATACTGCTGTAAAAGTAGCACTTCATGAATACAGGCGAATTTCAAGTTTTTTGTTGGGAGCTGTGTGGCATTTTCATGTAATACGGGAGTCATCTGCTGTGTTAGGACAGTTTATTCAAGAGCATGATGGCTTTTTAGTAAAATTATCTAACTTTCTTGCACAAATCTTCTCTTTTTTCAAATCAGATACTGCGATGATGATTGATAAGGCATCTGAAATGAAAAAAAATTTAATGAGTTTGGAACAGGAATATAGGACTGAGTTTATCAAAGAAATAGAAAGAATAGAGCAAAATACTGATATTGATCTCAGTCTAAAAATCAATTTACGTCAAAACATTGCATTGGAAATGAGGAGAAAAACAAACATCATACCTTATACTTCTCCTAGTAAGGAGGAGGTGCATTACTTGACGAAAAACTTGGAAAAATTGTATGGGATTGGATCAAGATATAAGCTATCAGAACAAAGGGAGCTTGATATAGATGATCCCGCGTTGCTTTTTTTTACTTAAATCATTAACCTAGGAAAAGCTGCTGTAACTTCTCAATAAGTCCGGGCAAACTGTCATCTCGAATGTAGTGAGAGAGCTTTTACACTGCGATTGGGACTGAGTACGATACTATGAACTAATTAGGGAGAGTTAGTCTATTGTGAATATTTTAATTGCGGGAGCCTCTGGAGTCATTGGACAGGAATTAATTCATGGAATGTGTCATGAGCATCATTTTACTGTTTTAGGCCGACATAAAGACTCATTACGCCAAGTTTTTCATAATGGGATCATTTCTGTATCTTGGAATGAATTAGATACTTTAGATGCAAAGCAGTTTGATGCGGTGATTAATTTGTGTGGGGTTAATATAGCAGCATCACGTTGGACACCTAAAGTCAAAGAAGAAATTATTAATTCACGTACTCAAACTACACGCGAGTTGGTACAGTGGATTTTGCGACAAAATGCGAAACCTCATTTTTATTGTGCTAATGCAGTTGGTATTTATGGATTGCAGGATTCTAATGATAGCACTACCTTAGATGAGGATTCAGAAATTGATTATTCCCATCCAAAAGACTTTTTAAGCGAGGTTGGTGTGCGTTGGCAGCAGCCATTAAAAGAGGCGGAAGAAGCAGGTCTCGCAGTAACTACTACTCGTTTTGGTGTAGTATTAAAAAAAGGGAAAGGTTTTTTAGGTAAATTATACCCGAGTTTTATCTGTGGATTAGGGAGTGTTATTGGTGATGGTCGTCAAATGTTATCTTGGGTGTATAGTGAGGATCTAGTGAATGCATACCGGTTTTTATTGGCTCATCCTAAGATGGTCGGTGCAGTGAATATTACCTCCCCTAATCCTTGCTCGCAAAGAGAATTCGCCAAAGCATTTACTCAATCTCTTCATAGACCATTATTATTAACGACCCCAGCTTTTGTCATCCGTTTATTATTTGGTGAAATGGGAGAGTGTTTGATTAATAGAGGACAAAAAGTAGTACCTAAACGTCTTTTAGAAGCAGGCTTTGAGTTTAAATGGCCCGAGATAAGTCCTGCTTTGGAACACATCTACAGTTAACCGTTCAGGTCAGAAGTCGGTTGGATCCAAGGATCCGACCGACGTTACAAAAGCATTTTATTAATGAGCTTTATGGCTTTGTAAGAAATATTGTTTTAATTGCATTGGCGAGACTGATAGGTTTGTTTTCATCGCTGCAGCTATAAGATCCTGATGTCCAGTGTGATAAACACATAACATGATGCCGTGATCTTGGGTGGGAACACCTTGACCACTTATAGTATTTAAAATCTCATTAGCTGTATCCAAAGCCTCTTCAGACGTATCGCCTGCAACAGGGGCAATAAAAAAAGCATACATATCTGGAGTATTGTAATTGCTGAAATGATAAGTAAGAAACATTGTGTCATTATCTTGGTGGATTGATTCAACACGATCTAAGCCTTCAGCTTTAATCTCATTAATGTCGGGACATATAATGTGTTGATTAGCAAAGGCAGAGCCAGCAAGAATTAGAGCACCAGCAAAAGCGGCTAATTTTGATTTTAACATCATGTTACCTACTCCTAATTATTTATTGAAAAATCGAGAAAAGAGTATCACTTGACTCAAAGATTTACAACCAATGGATTTCTTTTGCAACTCGCTGTATCGATGGCGCAATTCATCGATACAGCGGTTTTGGAATGAATAGAAGAAATTGGTAACCGTTGACGCCATTACGTGAACGTTTACGTTAATTGACGCATTAATGAGGTTGTTGGGGCGGTGCGGTGGAATTAGGTTGGGCAATTGCTATATGAATGTTGACTATTTTCCATTGTCCATTTTCTTTAATGAATTGATAGGCTATAGGTGTTTGTACCCCATCTTTTCCTGTTAAAAAACCTCTAATATATCCATTGTTACCCATTATTTGTCGCTCTGGGAAACTGGATCTGATGCTATTGAGCAAGACTGGATAAGAATAAACAAAATTTTTAAACACATCTATGGAGTTATTTTTTTGATAACTTTCAGTAGTATAAGCATAGGCTTGTTCCATTTTGCCATTACGTAAAGCAGAGAGTTGAGCATCAGCCACAGTGACTAAGCTTGAGCTTGAATAGTTTAAGAATAATGCAATGGCACTGAAAAAGAGGGCAACCCATAGCATGACGGAAGCGGTAATGAGCAGTGTTTCTCTAACAGGGGTTATATTATGGATTACTTCTAACTCATTTCCATCTTTGTCTTCAAATTTATTTCTAGCAATAGAAGTAAGATCAATAACCACCCATACTCCTAGTAATCCGCCAGTACATAGCATGACTATTCCAGTTAAATATTTACCCACATAAAAACGATGAGCTCCAAACATTCCTAGAAAAATACAAAGTAGCAGGGCTGTTTTTCCTACTTTTTTATGACTAGGTGGGACAGGGCTAGACGGTTCTCTAGTAGTTTGAGTGGGTCTATTGGCTCTAGCCGTTTGCGATTGAACTGGTTTTGCCTCTATTTTCGTACCGCAATTCGGACAAAACAGAGCTTTAGGTTCAAGTTTATTGCCGCATTGTATACAAAAATTACTCATTTTCGTTCCTTTACTGGATATTGTGTTCTCTTTACAAAACTTTAATTTGGTGTTTTTGCTTTTATAAGTAATTTATTAATCACTGAATAACAATAGGTTACTATTACCTTGCTGTCTTTAAAAGTAAATTTAAAAAAGCTTGCTCTGTAACTGTTGATTCGTCTCTTGTAAAAAGGGTTGATGATGAATTGTATGTAACATTGATTTGAGCTGTTGCTCATACATTTTAGGTTCATATCCTCCTTCTAGCCCCCAATAAATTCCTGCAATATGTTCTTGGTTCTTATTATATAACTTTAAAACCGCATCAAAGAAATAGCTTAAATCACCATGACTAAAGCGAGACATTCTGGCCTCATATTCCGCCATCATTTTCCCGTTTACAAATTTACCACAAGGGGCTGTTTCTTCTTGACTTGAATCCCATCCTGTAGGTAAAACAAGATAGATCTTAGCATTTTTTGCTTTTGCATTATTAATATTGTCTTTAATTTTAGTCAAAGCAAAAAGAAGTGCGGGGTGTACTGAAACTTTCTCCCCTTGTCGGGTTAGGCTTAAATCGACTGCATAATAGTCAAAGTTATTTTGACTCCAGCACTTTATTTTTTTCCCAACGTCGGTTCCATTGGCGCCGAATTCTTTGGCTATAAAGTCGTGATTATGTCCTGGATAAACTCGTGAATCAAAAATATCAACATGACATATTTCCGTCATGGATTGGGCGGTGCGCAAAATATCACATAACCCGTTATCTCTATTTACATCAGTTCCAACGATGACAAATTTGAGTGCTCCTTCGTGGGTACTTTCTATATGTCTCATGAGTATGGCGGTTTTGTTTATAATGCAGAATCCAGAACCTTCTTCACTGTATGCATGGTGTGTCGGTAGACCAAAAGAAAAATATATTTTCGCAGGGTTTAATAAAGTGGTGGCTACATCTTTTATTAAAATTTCAAAAGTACGAGGTTTGATCACTATATCGGAGTTTAAGGTTTTTGCACCGGTATGCAGTGCATCGATGGAGTAAGAAATTAATTTTTTTAAGTATTGTTTCGGATGAACAGCGAGTAAGGCGTTCAGTATTACATCATCCTCTGAAACTTGATTAAACAATTCAAGAGCTTGCTTCTTTTTACCCTGATTAATAGCTGTAAATACTTTTTCCCAAGCATCGGCTAACTCAATTTCTTCTGTTGTTATTACTGGAAGATTTGTATATTGTTCCCGTTCATGTTCTATCACAGAACACATATGAGCTAATCGCAAAGCTTGATCTTCTTCTCCTCCTGCAGGCATCATGGTCATTTTTTCTAAATGTTCTTTTGCGGGGATTTGAATGAAGCATTCTTCGGGTTCTACTTCTACTATTGCTGATTGAGCTAAATACATTTCTTCGAGCATTTTATATGTTTTTTTTGTTTCCTTCTGCAAAGTTGCAGTGAGTTCACTGAATTGATTCGAGTTAATTAATTCAGCACAATCGTCAACATAATCCTTTAAATTAGGACTTTCTCTTAATTCTGATAAGCCGAGTTTTTTAATTTCTCTAATGAAACTGCGAACTTCGGTGGCAAATGAAAGCAGTCTAATTTTTTTAGCAGATTGTGATTTCTTTTTATCAAAAAATTTTCCCTTCATTTCTTTTTCCTCAGGATATTAGTGCATTATTATCCCAGCTTATCTGTATGTATTAATTCTAGGCTATACAGAGAAAATATAGAAATAATTATCGATTATAACGTGGGACAGGATTATGGTCCGATCGCTAATATGGGAATGAAGTTGATGCCATTGAGTGAATAGTGTTGAAACAAAGACTCATAAAAGCGTTTTATAGTATTTGAGTATTCTCCAAGCTAAGATATTATTCCTGATTTATTGCAGTACTATCCATTTGAGACCAATAAAAATGATGAATCATAAGATAATCCAAATACCTGCCAAACCTTATGGTGTACATTTGATTACAAAGGAAATAAGTGGCGCGTTGGAATTAAAGGGAACTGGTATGCTCCATCTTTTTATTCAACATACGTCCGCTGCTTTGGCCATTAATGAAAATGCATCACCTGATGTGTTACTTGATACACAAGATTTTTTTAATGAACTTGTTCCTGAAAAGCACTATAGACACAGTGAAGAAGGGCCAGACGATATGCCGGCACATATCAAATCTATATTATGCAGTACCTCTTTGACTATTCCTTTTCAGGACAATAGATTATTGCTGGGGGTGTGGCAAGGAATCTATTTATTGGAGTTTAGGAAAAAAGCTGGGTCTAGGAACATTGTTGTTAGCCAGTATTTTTGAGTTAGAGCTATTTTGCAATGTTATAGTTGAGCATGCGGATGAATGCTATGATTTGTTGTTTACCTATTTTTGAGGAAGGAGTCTTATGAAAGCCATAGGTTATTATCAATCGCTCCCCATAGATCACGAGCAATCTTTAGTCGATCTGGTGTTACCTGCCCCCAAAGTTACAGGGTACGATATGCTCGTTGCAGTTAATTCTATAGCCGTAAATCCAGTGGATACAAAAGTCAGACGCAGAACTCAACCTGAAGGAAAAACACCACAGATTTTAGGCTGGGATGCTGCGGGAACTGTTATTGAGGTTGGGCCAAAAGCATCTCTATTTAAACCTGGTGATGAAGTTTGGTATGCCGGAGATATAACCAGAGCAGGATGTAATAGTGAGTTTCATTTGGTTGACGAAAGAATTGTAGCTAAAAAGCCTGAATCCTTAAGTTTTCAGGAAGCAGCTGCTCTTCCTTTAACCAGTTTAACTGCATGGGAGCTTTTATTCGATCGGTTAGAATTAACTCCTAAAACTAAAGGTACTTTATTGATTACTGGAGCTGCTGGAGGGGTTGGTTCTATTTTGGTTCAGTTGGCGAAACAGCTAACCAATATGACGGTAATCGGAACCGCAGCACGCCCAGAATCAATTGCGTGGATACTCAATCATGGAGCTCACCATGTAATAGATCATTCTAAGGACCTGCAATCCCAATTGCAGGCATTAGGTATTCCTGAAGTTGATTTTGTGATTAGTCTAACTCATACAGATGAACACGCCCAAGAGCTAGTTAATGTGTTAAAGCCCCAAGGTAAGTTTGCATTGATTGATGATCCTCAGCATATAGACATTAGGCTCTTTAAACCCAAGAGTATCTCCATTCACTGGGAAATGATGTATACCCGTTCTATGTTTAAAACACCAGATATGATTAGACAACATGAAATATTAACTGCCATAGCCCGTTTGGTCGATGAAGGTAGAATTAAGACTACAATCGCAGAACATATGGGATTAATTAATGCGGCTAATTTGAAAAAAGCTCATGCCCTACTGGAAAGTGGTAAAGTGCGAGGGAAAATTGTTTTAAGTGGGTTTAAATAGGGAGCAGATCCTCCAAAAAGGACTTGCTTTATTTTATAATTATTGATTATTATTCGCCCAATTTTAATCAAGATAGGGAGTGAATATGTGGACTTTGTTTAATATAAAAAACCCTTGGAAGCTTGGATTACAAGCTGTTAACCTAGCAGCATTTGCTTTAGCAGCCTATGAGTTGTATCAGGATCCAGATAAACTAGCTAAATCAGGTTTGGATATGACAGTTCATATAGTGAATTTTCTCTGTTTAAGAGAAAATGTTGATGCAGTAGAAATGGTCTTGAACGTAGCACTTAATTTCACACAAGCAGGATCCTTGTATGCAGGTGCTTTCGGAGGGAGTTCAAGGTTTAATCAACCTGCGATAGTGAGTGTAATTGATGCTCTAATTCATGGCGGAACTGCAGCAACGGTGATTTTGAGTGATGATGAGCCAACAATAGCACCTAAAATGGATTAATTTCTGTTAGTTTTCTTAAAAATCGTGGCTCGGTTGCCAGCAACCGAGCCACGAGGTTCCTTTTAAAAATCAATTTTTCTCATAAACGCAATAAGTCTAATTTTGATCTATATTAAATAATACAGGAATAATAAGAATACAAAATAAAGGACCTATCATGAGCCACTTCCTGCTATTGTATTTAGCAGTAACTTATTCTGGTTTTTCTCTTCCTCCTTTAGAGCTAATACAGGGAAAGCTGATTGCTCAAGGAAATATGTTAATTAATGAGATACCATCAGTTACTATGCCGCTTAGTGACATTAAAGAAATGTTGCATCAGGAGGCTCCTAATCTGAGAGAGCCGGTGATCAATAAAGTGCTTACTACTTTAAAATGCGCTATGGAATACAATATTGAGCGTAATAATATTTTAACCATCATTGATTATTCACTTCCTTCAAATGAGAAACGCTTGTGGGTTTTTGATCTAAAGGCCAAAAAATTACTTTTTTATACCTATGTATCACATGGCATTAAATCAGGAACTTTGTTAACTAATTATTTTTCTAATAAATTCAATAGTAAAGCCAGCAGTATAGGGGTATATAAAACGGAGAAAGCCTATTACGGTCGCGAAGGACTTTCTTTGCGCCTGGATGGTTTAGATGCAAGCTTCAATGATAATGCGTCTAATCGTTCAGTAGTCATGCATGGTGGATGGTATGTTGATGAGCAGTTCATCAAACGATATGGAAGGCCAGGACGGAGTTGGGGGTGTCCCGCTTTACCTTTAGATCTTTATCAATCTATTATTAATACCATTAAAGACAGTTCTTTACTGGTAGCCTATTATCCAAGTGATGCTTGGTTTGAGAAATCAAAGTTTTTGAATTGCGATAGAAGCAAAACAGCTACAAAGCCCATAGTCTTGCATCTCGAAAACCTAAGCGCTAATAATGATGAACACAGGGAAGATGTGCTTTTTGCAAATACTAGCGGGAAAGTAAAACAGGCTGATGATAATCCCATAGTAGTAATGTCAGCGGATAATTACGAACGAATATTTCATACTAAAGCACCATTAGGGCGCATGTTAAGACGACAAATCAATCATGCTGAATACATTGCTTTAAGTAATACTGAATTTCATGATTTGGCTGTACGTAGTAATGGAAGTAATAAAGAGGCTTTAAATGCTATTAATTTTGTCGTACCAGTTATCATTATGGTAAGAGGATATTATGAAACCCAAATGAAAATTGTAGACATGGGCAAAATTAAAGATATTCGTTTTAATGCTGATTTATCCAAAAAT
>DAIAOV010000117.1 GCA_027437055.1 Legionella sp.
ATCTGTGCATTTTGATGAAATGCTTGTAGAAGGACTGGTTGCTATAGCCGGTGGGGAAAGCCCTAATATGTTACAACTGAAATTGAATAACTTTGGCCAGCATAAAAGACATGAGATCCAGAAAAAATAAACAAGAAGAGCATATTGATAGCCATCGATGGGTTGTGTCCTATGCGGATTTTATTACCCTTTTATTTGCCTTTTTTGTGGTAATGTATGCTATTTCTTCTGTTAATGTATCTAAATACCGTTCACTTTCTGAGGGTATGAAATCAGCATTTAATAAAAAAGATCAAAATAAAGCGGCCGTGTCTACAGATCAAAAAGCAAATGGTCCCATTAAAGATCCCAATAATAAAAAGACTAATGGAGGTTATAACGATGGTCTTGATGACCTCAATAAATCGTTATCGGAATTAGAAACTGGGGATTTTAAAATCAGTAGACAAGAAGGTTGGATAGAGATGGATATTAAAGCAGGTTCTATGTTTGCCAATGGAACTGCTGATTTAACACCAGAAGCCTTGGTGAAACTAATGCAACTTGCTGCCAAAATTAAAGATGTCCCTTATCCTGTGGTCGTTGAGGGCTATACTGATGATGTGCCTATAGAAACACCTCAATTTCCTTCGAACTGGGAATTATCAGCAGCACGAGCTGCCACGGTTGCTCGTATTTTAAATAGTTATGGAATCTCTAATGATCGTCTTTTAGTTACAGGATATGGTGAGCAGTATCCCGTTGCAGATAATTCGACTGAAGAAGGGCGAAGCCAAAATCGACGCGTCGATATAATTATTGCTAAAAATAGAGCAGTTGATAGATTAACTAATCCGGAAATGGGGCAGCTTCATAATGTGATGTTCAATCTAGATCCTGCGTCAGATCCAATAGTGGTTCCAAAATTGGAAACAAAACAACAAGGCACGGAAACAAAACAACAAGGCACGGAAACAAAACAACAAGGCACGGAAACAAAACAACAAGGCATGGAAACAAAACAACAAGGCATGGAAACAAAACAACAAGGCATGGAAACAAAACAATAAGATCCGGTTAAAAAGGAAAATAAATGATAAATATCATTCTTTTTTTTAATGTCGTTATTTTTTTATGTATAGGTAATTTTTTATTCAGTCATAGGAAACAGTTAATTACTTTGCGAGAAAAAATGGGCTCATTAGAACAATCTATGGAGCAGGTTGTAAAAGATCATCCTGTCCTTGTTAATGCCGATTTATTATTTGCCAAACAATTAAGAGAAATTAATGCGCAATTAATCAGTATGGATAATCAACTACAGGATTTGGAAAATAAAAGAGATAATGATGGTGGTTACCAGCATGCATTGAGAATACTGGAAATGGGAGGAGATAGGGACGAAATTATTTCCAGTTGTCGTTTATCTAGCGCGGAAGCTGACTTATTAATGAACTTGCAGGCATATCGTTCTGCTATAAAGACGGTTTAGGACGTGTTAAAAGTAGGTTGGGTTAGCGGTAGCGTAACCCAACAATGACTCGAGATTTTGTTGGGCTTCACGTTAGGGATTGACAGTCTTCTTTAGATTGCCTACGTCTCGTGGGCAAGCCTTTCAATGAAGCTTTGGCACGGAACAAAAATGAGAGGATCATTCATGGTTGAGATGTGACCAAGATACGATTGCAAGTAATCCCGCAAAAAAATAATCTCTATGCTTTTTCTGCCGAACTTACGTTATTTAACGATTGCAAATCGATTACTCTAGCGAGAAAGTGACTTTCACTGTAAAATCCTACCCTTATTTTTGTATTATTTTTGTAAGAGACATTCATGTTAGAAGTGAATCAAATAAATCTTAATTTAATTGACCTAGGACAGCGTATAGAGTCCCTTAGGGGGTATCTTTGACTTTGAAGCGAAAAGTGAGCGCTTGGAAGAAGTCACCCGGGAATTAGAGTCATCCTCCATTTGGGATAATCCTGAACAAGCACAAGCCTTGGGACGTGAACGTACCCAGCTTGAGGCAATCGTGATTACTTTGACACAATTACATCAATCCATCGTTGATTTAACCGAACTTTTTGAGCTCGCTAAAGAAGAAAATGACGAGCAAACCATTGTTGATGTTGGTGAAGAGTTAAAGTCTGTAGAAGAACAAGTTGCAGGTTTAGAGTTTCGGCGTATGTTTTCTGGCAAAATGGATAACTGCAGTGCTTACCTTGATATTCAATCAGGTTCTGGCGGAACTGAAGCTCAAGATTGGGCTGAAATGATTTTGCGCATGTACCTCCGTTGGGGGGAGCAACATGGTTTTACTACAGAGCTAATTGAATGTTCACCTGGTGAGGTTGCTGGGATCAAAAGTGCTACTATTCATTTCACCGGTGAATATGCTTTTGGATGGTTACGTACTGAGACTGGGGTTCATCGTTTAGTACGCAAATCTCCTTTTGACTCAGGGAATAGGCGTCATACTTCTTTTGCGGCCGTGTTTGTTTCACCAGAAGTAGATGATGATATCGAAATAGAAATCAATCCGGCAGATCTGCGTATCGATACCTATAGAGCGTCTGGAGCTGGAGGGCAGCACGTTAACAGAACGGATTCTGCAGTGCGTATTACTCATGAGCCTAGTGGTATAGTGGTTCAATGTCAGAATGATAGAAGCCAGCATAAGAATAAAGACCAGGCAATGAAGCAGCTGCGAGCCAAGTTATATGAACTGGAAATGCAGAAGAAAAATGCGGAGCAGCAAGCTTTGGAAGCGTCTAAATCGGATATAGGGTGGGGGTCGCAAATTCGCTCTTATGTTTTAGACCAATCACGTATTAAAGATTTGCGCACGGGAGTTGAAACCAGTAATACCCAAGCGGTATTAGATGGCGCATTAGATCAATTTATTGAAGCCAGTTTAAAGGCAGGAGTAGGGGCAGCATGACAGAAGAACATTTAGATGAAAGTGAAGTATATCATATTCGTAAACAGAAATTAGCTGAGCTACGTACAGATGGTTTTAATTTTCCCAATCAATTTCGTCGCGAACATTTAGCCGACAAATTAATGCAACAATACGCTGAAGTTGAAAAAGAAGCGTTAGCGCAACAACAAGTGAAGGTTGCTGTTGCTGGGCGTATCGTGCTTAGACGCATTATGGGTAAGGCCAGTTTTTTCCATATTCAAGATGTTTCTGGGCGTATCCAAGTTTATATCCGTGCAAATGATCTCCCCGAAGTATATGAGCAATTCAAGCATTGGGATTTAGGCGATATCGTTGGCGTTAGCGGAGAGCTCTTTAAAACGAATACGGGTGAGTTGACGGTCAATGCCGAGCACGTTGAGTTATTAACTAAATCTTTAAGACCCTTACCCGATAAATTCCATGGTTTAGCAGATCAAGAAATGAAGTATCGCAAACGATATGTTGATTTGATTGCTAATGAAGAGAGTCGACGTACCTTTTTGATTCGCTCACGTTTGATCCAAGCGGTGAGGCAATTCATGGATAAAAATCATTATTTGGAAGTGGAAACACCTATGATGCATCCCATTCCTGGGGGAGCTGTAGCACGTCCTTTCATTACGCATCATAATACGCTGGATATGACTCTTTATTTGCGTATTGCTCCAGAGCTTTACTTGAAGCGTTTGGTCGTTGGTGGTTTTGAGCGAGTTTATGAGATTAATCGTAATTTCCGCAATGAAGGGATTTCTACACGCCATAACCCTGAATTTACTATGATTGAATTTTATCAGGCTTATGCTGATTATAAAGATTTAATGGGGTTCACGGAGCAGTTATTGCGCCATTTATGTGATTCGGTTTTAGGTACTAGAGAAGTAGAATATCAAGGTCAAGTCATCGATTTTGATAAGTCTTTTACTCAAATGAGTGTTAAAGAAGCGATATTAAAGCATCATCCTCAAATTAGTTCTCAACAATTGGAGACTATAGACGGCTGCAGAGCACTGTTGGATGATTTAAAACTGCCTTATCAAAAGACAGATGGTTTGGGTAAATTGCAAATGACTGTTTTTGAAGAAACAGTGGAACATCAATTATTCCAGCCTACATTTATTACAGAATATCCGACTGAAATTTCTCCTTTAGCGAGACGAAGCGATTCAAATCCAGAGGTGACCGATAGATTTGAGTTTTTCATAGCAGGACGTGAGATTGCTAATGGGTTTTCTGAGTTGAATGATGCAGAAGATCAGGCGGAGCGTTTCTATAAACAAGTGGCTGAAAAGGATGCCGGCGATATGGAAGCGATGCATTTTGATAGTGACTATATAGAGGCTTTGGAGTATGGATTGCCTCCGACAGCGGGTGAAGGAATAGGTATTGATAGATTAGTGATGTTATTTACTAACTCACAGTCTATTCGCGATGTAATTTTATTTCCACAGTTAAGACAATAACAGAACTTGGGCAAAACACCCTATATATCGTCTTGTGTATGTTTACGTAATGTTATCAGCTACGTAAGTCAAGAATGTTGGAAAATCCTTCCTTTTCACTCTCAAATTGTAGGTTGGGCCCTTTGGCCCAACAAAGAGTAGTGAGTTAGGCAATAGTCCAATGTTGGGTTGAGGCTCAATCTACGCTTTCTGTATGCTGCGGAACGTTGCGATAAGATTTAATGCTGTAGGTCGGGCAACAAATTGCCCGATATTGAGACCTATTTGGGCACGCACACGTTGTGGCAGCTAAGCATTGTTTTTTGTAATTCCTAAATAATTTTATTGGGTGATTTATGCTGGTTCGGTTAGTACAAAAATTAGTTTCTTATACTAAAGAAGTGCAGGATACGGTGTTATTCGGTTTAATGTCCGATGAGCGTCTTTTTTCAGCGCTCAGCGCCTCCCCCCTACTTTATATTACTATGCCTTTTATTGGTATATTAATGACAATAACAACGATAATTAATGGTTATCGCTTAGCCAAAGCAAGCAATAAGAATTTTGATCAATGGTTTAACTTTCTTACTTCCCTGGGGTGCGCCATATTAGCCAGTATTTCGCTTTATGGTGGTGCAATAGCTGGGGTGTATGATTTTACCTTTGCGGTGGGGCCGTGGTTTTTCTTTGCTAGTACAGCCTTAGCGTTCTTGCATCAATCGGTAATGTTGGGACTTAATGCTTATAGAGCCTATGAGTCCCTGAGTGGTTCTGCCCAACGTATGCATTATGTGCAGGCTGCTGTGAATAATTTATTTATAATGGGGTTATTAACTGCAGTTTTAGGCGCGGTTACTTTCGTCATGTTGTTCCCTACTGTTGCTCCGGCATTGGGTTCTGCTCTGGCATTGACTGCAGTAGGTTTCACTCTCGCTCATATTGCTTGGAAAGTTCTTCCTCATAATTGGAAATTATTTATAAAAGGATTGTTGTTTTTGGGAAAACCTGAACCAGCGCCAGCACCTCAAGATGAGCTAGTGAGTACTCCTGAATTAGAGGGGGCATTAAATAGCAATGTAACTAATGAAGGACAACATCATAGATTATTCACCAGACCGGATTATAGTGCTGCAGTAAAAGAGATGACTCCTAAGAGGGGGGAAGCATATCTTCATCAAGTCATCCTACGTAAAATAGCTGTTTTAGATAATCCTTCTGTACCGCAAACGGATAAAATCAGCCAAAAAATAAAATGTCTTTCTGAAATGGACCAGGCACTAACAGGTCATGCAAAAATAAATAAAACGGATTTATTAGATAGATATCCTTTAGCATTCCAAAGTTTTTGGGCAGAAAAAGGTGATGTAGAACAAATATTTGATGCTGCTAGGATTGTTATAACTAAATATGAGCAGCAAAATAATGTTATAGATGCTCCTACCGATCAGCCCTTATTAGTAATGTAGTAACTGTTCACGCAATAGTGTTATCTTAAGCTCTTTATCTACCCCAAAATTGGGGTTGGACGGCTTAAGTCGGCGTCATTGTGTGAACAGTTGTTATAGTGTATGGGGGTATTTTGATTCAACATACATTTATTCTGTCAGAAGCCGTGTCCGTGCATATGACTTTGGCCATCTACTTGAACGTTACCATGTCCGTGATGGTGGTTATCCAATCCTCCAATATTAGTGCCGTTATTATGATGATGGTAATGAGGGTTATATCCGCCAGTAGTAATAACAGTAGGAGGTGGGGCAAAAAACGTAGAAGCCCCAAAACCGGTGCGAAAACTAGGGGTGGTGATAACAGTTGTTGGAGCATAGGGGCTTGGCTCACAAGAAAATAAAAATGGTAATGCACAAATAGCGGAAATAAGAACTATTGCTCCAAAAATAGGGGCAAGAATAGGAAATATTGATGCAGTTGCTGCTGTTGCAGCAGTTAGGGCAGTTGCGGCACCAGCTTTAGCCGCAAATAGAGCTATAGCCCCAGCAGCGAGCAAAGCAGCTGCAGTTAACGCTCCTAAGCAGCCTAATATAAAATAATAATTTGTTCCAGTATCCTGTGTTTTATCGGTTTTTAGTATCATTGCTCACCTCATCTATTTTACTGGTTAAAAAATCGCTTTTCTGTGTAATTCAATCTTTAAATGTACATTTTATATAACTACTCGTACAACAGCGTCAACTTAGGGGGGAACATTGTAGCCTGGATGGATTGAAGCGTAATCATGGATCGGAGCTAGAGTTCAACCTACATGGCGCGATTTGGATTTTACCTCATTCATGTCAAATATCATAATTTTTTTATCAAAATAGTAAAATTTGTTTTGAAATTAGAGAGTTTTTTTTCAATACTGTAAAGATTTTTGGACTGTCAGGCTCTGCCTTCCTCTCTCTGTTTCTCATCTACGTTTAAATCTGGCACTCCTCAAAGATTCAAGAGCGATTTATAACGTAACATCTCAATAACCTCGAGAACAATCCGAACCGTTAGGAAGCAGATGTTGGCTTGGTCTAGCGCTTGCTGGCGCGCGCGGCTCGGATTATTGGTGCCCGTGTTTGAATGCTTAATGGCGTCCGCTTAAGAAGTATCACTTCAAAACCGTTCGGGCTGAGGAAGCGCGTAGCGCTGTCTCGAAGCCTTTACATAGAGCCTTTGAGACGTCGCTGATGCTCCTCCTCAGGCCGAACGGAGGCTTAAGTTGAAGCCATTAACTGAACGATTACGTCGATGCTGCGAGGATTCGGGAACGAGACTTTAATTTGTGGTCAAGATACAGCGGCAAGCAACCAGGCTAAAATTTTGTTAGAAAAGAATAGAGTTTCGATTGAGCTTTTCAGATAGGATTTGCCGCAAAAGTATTTTGTCGGGCAATTTGTTGCCCGACCTGCGGAATTAGAAGAATATTTTAATCTTCATCATCCCAGCTTAAAGTACCACCAGCTTGATACTCAATAACTCGTGTTTCAAAGAAGTTCTTCTCTTTTTTGAGATCCATCATTTCACTCATCCATGGGAAAGGATTTCCTGCTCCTGGGTATTGTTCGCTTAAACCAATTTGGCTCAGACGACGATTGGCAATGAAATGTAAGTATTCTTCAAACATTTCAGCATTCATTCCTAAGATACCATGAGGCATAGTGTCTTTAGCATACTGGTACTCTAATTCCACACCTTCTCTGACTAACTGAATTATTTCTTCTTTAAACTCAGGAGTCCATAAATGAGGATTCTCAATTTTAATTTGATTAATAACGTCAATTCCAAAATTCATGTGCATGGATTCATCACGCAAAATATATTGGAATTGTTCCGATGTACCTACCATCTTATTACGACGTCCCATCGACAGGATTTGAGTGAAACCGACGTAGAAGAAGATACCCTCGAATATGACATAAAAAGCAATCAAATCACGTAATAAACGTTGATCGTTTTCAAGAGTTCCTGTGTGGAAGCTTTCATCTCCTAAGCTTTGAGTAAAGGGTAATGCCCACGCTGCTTTTGTTGCTACAGAGGGTATTTCTCTATACATGTTAAAGACTTCTGCTTCATCAAGACCCAGACTTTCAATAATGTATTGATAAGCATGAGTATGAAGTGCTTCTTCAAACGCTTGACGCAATAAATATTGTCTGCATTCTGGATTGGTAATGTGTCTATAAACAGCAAGCACTAGGTTATTAGCAACTAATGAATCGGCTGTAGAGAAAAAGCCTAAATTACGTTTAATGATTAAACGCTCATCGTCGGTAAGCCCATATGGATCTTTCCATAAAGCCACATCAGCGCTCATGTTGATTTCATTAGGCATCCAATGGTTAGCACAGCCAGTTAAATATTTGTCCCAAGCCCATTTATATTTAAATGGCACCAGCTGGTTCAAATCAGCACGACAATTGATTATTTGCTTCTGATCTACCTGGATTCTTGCTGCGCCCATTTCGGGGATTTCTAATCCTGTTGCGCCCATAATTCGGGGCGCATCAGTTTCATGTAAATTATTAAGCGACATTAAGTTTCTCCTGATTATTGGCAAGCTTCACAGTCTGGGTCAAGAATAGAGCATACTTTTGGTGCTTCTTCTATTAGTTTGACCGCATTAAGTGCGCCGTCAGTAATTGTTGATTTCTCGGCATTACTGGCTCCTAAACTGCGAAGGTAATAAGTAGTTTTTAATCCGCGTATCCATGCATGGGTATACAGTTGATCCAGTTTCTTACCTGATGGCTGAGCCATATAAATGTTAAGAGACTGTGCTTGATCTATCCATTTTTGGCGACGAGATGCTGCTTCCACCAACCACATAGGATCAATTTCAAACGAAGTTGCATAGCGTCTTTTCAATTCTTCAGGAATACGGCTAATGGGCTGCACGCTACCATTAAAGTATTTTAAGTCATTGACCATTACTTCATCCCAGAGATTTAGTGCTTTTAATTCAGCAACTAAATAAGGATTTACCACAGTAAACTCACCTGATAAATTGGATTTCACATACAAGTTTTGATAAGTGGGCTCAATGGATTGCGCAACAC
>DAIAOV010000118.1 GCA_027437055.1 Legionella sp.
CCCCCATGCGGTATCCCCAGCGACCGCCACCTACCAAATAGGGAGCCATATCCATATTTTCCATTCCACCAGCAATACTTATCTTGGCAGCGCCTACCGCAACCTCTTGGGCAGCATTAACAATGGCTTGAGCCCCAGAACCACAAACACGATTCACGGTTAACGCGGGAGTATGAACCGCTAAACCACCGTTGATCGCGGCTTGACGAGCGGGATTCATACGATTGCCCGCTTGGACGACATTGCCCATAATTACCGAGTCTATAGTATTTGCCTCTATCTCGGTACGGCACATAATTTCACGAATGACAGCCGCGCCTAATTCAACAACAGGCGTCTGCTTTAAGCTGCCGTTATAAGTGCCAATTGCTGTACGCACTGGGGAACACAATACGATATTAGAATGGAACATAGCATTACCCTTCCTTAGATTCTGCCTTAATGTTCTAAGAATAGTTACTCAATTGCTAATCGTCAATTGACCTCTTCGGAAATTCGCCGAAGGGTCTATTAAGCTCGTTGTTTTGTCTCAATCTGCTGTTGTCGATCAACAATACCAACAACGTTGAATAACATTCCAGACAAAACAGCAGTGATATCATCCAAAGTAATAATACCCACTAGTCCTTTATTATCATTAACAACAGGAAGACGTCTCACTCCCTTGGTTCGCATCAACGCCAGGCAATTAAATAAATTGTCATCTTCGTGAACCGTCAATAAAGAACGAGTAACAATATCTTGTGCAGTCAAAGAGATTGCATCAACTCCTTTTGCTACCACTTCGACCACTATATCTCTATCGGTAATAATCCCCTTAGGAATAGACTGCCCATTGCGCTCCTCAACAAGCACAACATCACCCACATGGTATTGGCGCATCAATTCAGCAACGGCTTTGACTGATTCATCACCACGCATAGTAATTACATCTTGATTACAATATTCTCCAATTCTCATAATGTCTCCTAATTTGCTCAATAGATCTCTTGCCTTGCTTTCAAACAAAATCTGCTCGTTATGCAAAAGGTCTAATCACCTAATTCGGCCTCATTAAGAACACGCGGATAAGACACTTTAGAAGAGTGACAATTAAATTATACACCAATTTTCGTGCTATTTTTTAACCACAAAACACAAATTAAAATCATCCTAAATAGATGAAATTAGCTCTTGCTGTATTCATCAACTCCTTAAAGCGATGTAACTGTTTTTCGGTCGTTGTTGGTGATTGTAAAATAAATTCAGAAACACAAAGGGCAAAGAGTAATCTGCGTATTTCCCACACGGTATTTTGAAAAATATCAATCTGACCTTTAGCTTTCTCGCTAATTTTAGCTTCAAACTTTAAATTTTCTGAACTGATTGCAATGGGAGCAAAATGCTGGATGAGCTGATCGCGCATTCGCTCAATAAAAAGAAAGGTATTGGTTTTATTATGTTGCCATTGGCTTATTTCTCGCACCTTCTTGGTAAAAAAACTATATAACATCAGTTGATGAAATAAATAGAGTTTATGTGAATAACGATAACTTTGAAATAAAAAATAGTCGGCAATAGTAACGATAGCAATACCAATTAAGGTACAAGTACCACGATTAATTACCATTTCCAATGGGCCTTGTGGCGAATTCACTTCGGTAGTTTGTGCTAATAATAAAAATACGGTCAATGTAATGAAAAAAACACTAATATCATAACGTTTAGGGTTTAATGCAGTAACATTCAACCCAATGATAGTCATGATAAAAAGAACAGGAATAAAGCGATAATTGAGTTGCAATAAATAGATTAGGGGAATAAGAATGAACAACGCGGCAAGAGTTCCACCTATACGAAGAATAGAGCGTCTGATAATTAATCCTGGTTCAATTCCTGCACTGATTACCAACACAGTAAGCAAGATCCACCATCTCTCAGGAATGGTTGAAAATAAATAGAGGAACATAGCCACCATAAAAAGAACGGCTAAATGAGTAAATCGTGCTAAGTCCAGTTTCTTCTTCAACTTTTGCGTAGCGCGCATAATTTATTCCAATGGATAAAAGCACGGCATAGGCAGCCCCAAACATACTGTTGTAATTTGGTTGTGGGTACCATTCCTAGATCCTCCAAATCACAAGGATCGTAGGCAGCCATATTAAGTCTTAGTCGATGTAGATTGTTTTTGATGCCAAACCAAAAAATCTCATTTTTTTCCTCATAATAAAGATTATCCAGAGACAGTTGAATCGATCGGATATACACCGCAATGCGATAGGTTGGCAATATATATTTCTTACCAACAAGCCGTTGATAATGGCGCACCATTTCAAAATGAATAATTTCCTCTTTAATTGGTTTATTGCGATCATGCTTTATTGAGTTTTCTATATCCTCTTCAAAATATTGAATAAATTTCTGTAATGCTCGATTCCAAATTGTTAAATAGTGATTAGGAAAAATGCGCAAACAAATTAATGCCGTAGTGATGGAGAGAGCTATTGAAGAAATAAGTCCATAGGCAACTTGTAAATTAGCCGGAGGATCTGTAGTTAAAACAATGGCTCCTGTCGAAATAGTAAGCATAGTCAAGTTTTTTAAGGCATAAAAATAACGCAATACCAAAAGATATAAACCCGCTAGAACCCCCATAGAAAAAAAGAAAAAAGTCACGCGAAATGGATAAATAAGATAGAAAGAAGTACTGACAAACATCATACTACCACCAATGAAAAGCAGCAGCTGCTCTTTCTTTTTGAAACTCGATATTCCTGGTATATCATAGAGTGACATCATAAAAAAAGGAGCAATAAAAGTAGTTAAGCTTACCGGTAGAAATAACCAGTACACATAGACCAATATCGTGGCTAAAAAGAGCGCCTTATAGAGGGCAATACGTTGGATGGCGTAAGGGTCGACAACATCAAGCCACTGCTTAAACTTTGACATAAACATAAGCACTGGTTCCTACCCGCAGTGGATATTTTGGATCGGGATCAATGACGCGGATAATCACTGGAAGACGTTGAGGCAATAAGATCCATTGGTTTTCGTTAATAACGTTTTGTAACTGCGTACGATCATCAACAAGCTGCCTATTGGCTCCCCAATAATCTGATTCAATTTCACCATGAAAGATTTTCCTACCAAGGTACATTCTGGGAAAGATTAATACTTTTGAGCCCTTACGCACATCACGTAAATCGGTTTCGTTAAAGTTTGCTTGAATATAGATATTGTCAGTGTCTACTAGGGAAAACAACGGTTGATTGATATTGACCGGAGTTCCTATGGTAAAAAATAAATTTTGAATAATGCCATTTCCTTGGGCATACACATCCGTGAGTTCCAAATTGACTTTGGCGTTATTTAATTTAGCATCTAATGATTTAATTTCATTTTCTTGGGCAGTAATTTGGTGGGTATCAATTTCCAATTGTTTTAAAGAAGCCTGCCACTCATCTTTGGCAGCCTGTGTTTCTTGTCGTGAGTTTTGTAAGGTAATAAGAGACACTGATTTTAATCGATATCCTTTGCGATACTTCTCATCGTCCTGAGCTAATTTAATGTACATCCTGCGCTTGCTTTCACTGAGTTTTTGATTGCGCTCATACGTCGTTTTTAAGGCAGCTAATTGAGCATGAGCAACCGCTAGATCAGCACTTAACTGTTCCACCGTGTAAATATAAGGTTTCTTAAATACTGTAAATAACTTCTGTCCTTTGTGTACCGCATCCCCATTTTTGATATACAACCCTGTAATGTAACCACTAGCCAGAGCGGCTACAGGGCGCACATTATTAACGACAAATGCATTATCGGTGAATGGAAATAAAAAAGAGAAGAGATAAATGATCGCCGTTAGAATACCAAAAAAAATAACGGTATTAGCAAGAGTAATATGATGCTTCAAACGCCTAAAAAAGGTCTTAATCTTTGCTCGTACCAGGTTAAAATTTATCATATAAAGCTCAAAATAAAATAGTCGACGAGATCATTCATTGGCAGCATACCCACCCGCTAGGTCTTGATACAGTAGAACCAAAGACATCGCTAACTCCAGCTTAGCTTGGTTGCTTGAAAGAGCCAAATTATCCAAATAGATCTTACTTTGTAATAAATCTTTATAAGAAATCAACCCTGTTTTTAATAATCCCTGTTGCAATTCGTATTTATTCCTATAATCATTTTCCGCACGCAAATAAGCAAGAAAGCGTTCATTCATCCGTTTATTTGCCGAATAATCGGTATCTACTTCTTTTAAAATCTGCTTCAGCGTTTTATTAAACGCCGCCACTGAAGCATTATATGCTCCTTGACTGGCGCTAATAGTACCGATATTACTTGGTGCAATACTCAAATTACCATAGGCATCGGTAAATTGGCCAAAAACAGTGTGAGGTACGTGTAATCCGCCAACAAATTCATCGAGTTGCACCGCAGGAAAAAAATTACTATACGCAATGGTAATCCCTGTTTTTGCAGCTTTTAATGCATATTCTGCCATTTTTAGATCAGGACGATTGTTTAGTACCTGAACAGGTAAACTGCCTGGTTTAAAAAGGCTGAAATCTAATTGAGCAAAGTTATTTTTGCTTTTTATGCGACCAGGATTTTCATTCACTAAATAATGCAGTGCATTTTCACTCATCACAATATTATGTAACACCGGTTTGATTTGAGCTGCAACGATGCGTTCATCGGAGAGAAGTTGTGCTAAATCAATGTTATTTTGTAAACCAATCTTAATGTCTTGTTCACTTAAGGTTATTAGTGTTTTTAAATCTTTATTTAGCTGTTTTAATAAGCGCAATTGTTCCAATTGAGCCATAAGAGTGAAATACGATCCCGCAATTTGACCAATAGTCACTAGCCTTATTCCCTCAACTGCAGCCCGATAATGAAGTACGTTATAGTTTGCCTGCTTCTGTTGGGAATAAAGCTGCATAATATTTAATGTATAATAAGGCCATGCCCCAAAAAAACCACCCGGAACACCAAAGGCAGGATTAGTTGAATACCCTGCTAAAAACTTTAATGTGGGTATCCAACTCAATTTAACTTGCTGCAATTCACCTTGGGCTTGTTGTAAATTGCCTATAGCAATATGAATGTCCATATTATTTTTCAGGCCGGAGGCAATTAATCGATCCAGTTCGCGATCATGAAATTGTTGCCACCAAGCAACATTGGGCAAATTGGCGACAGGCTTGTATGCTTGCGTAGTTGAAGGAAAGGCCTGTGGTGCGGAACTAATCGGTTGTTCCAACTTTTTATTGCAACCAAAGACCCCTCCCATGAGTACGACAAGGCATATTATTTTCTTGATCATGAGCGCATCTTGTTGAAAATTAACAATTAGAGTGTCCGATTCATTATGCTATATGAATTAGGGCGACCAAGATAGTTATTTGACAAAACATGTTACCTGTAGGTCGGGCAACCAATTGCCCGACATTGAACTCTAATAAACGACCAACTCCCTTAATAACGCCGTAGCATAAGAACCCGCTGGCAAAGAGAAAGACAGCTCAAGCTGCTGCTCTTGTTGAACATAGTTTAATTGTTTGACATGTAAAACATTAGCGCGCCAACTTTCCTCGAGGCCTAATCGCACCAAGCCTGCCAACCAGGGTTGCCACTCCGCATAAATATCCTCAATCAACTGCAAAGCAGCTCCTTTGACTTTATTTTTTGTTTTTCCAGGCAAAGGGCTCGCTGGAGAAATATCATTCTCTTTAATGCGACGAACTATTTCCTCATCCACTTCATCAATAACAAAAATGCTATTCGAACCATCTAATTGCATCACATCGCCTGCAAGAGGACGATTCCAAGTTAATTCATTAACGCGTTGGGCTAAAATTAAATTATACAACCAAGAACGAGCTGCGGAGCAGTACATCCCTTTTAAAAAGCGGTCTTTAACCTTTCGCCCGTTAACTAATAACTCTTCAGCTTTTAGCAAATTACCACATTCAATGCCAAAGCGCTGCTCCCCAAAATAATTCGGAACACCTGTTAATTTAATCTGCTCTAAACGCTGAATTACATCATCAGGATCGGATACTTCTCGCAACCTCATCACAAAATGATTTCCGGTTAAAAAGCCTGGTTTGAGTTTTTTATGATGACGCGTAGTTTCTAATACACGCCAACCTGGCGCCGCTAAAGAATCAACCCCCTCAATTGTCTCGCCAGGAGCATGAATACTGAGCCACTGTGTAGTCAATGCCTGTCGGTCTTTTAACCCAGCATAGCTGATGAGTTTTACAGGCTTATTGACTAAGCGAGCTAAAGACTTGACCACTTCTTCTGTCGTTAATCCTTTTTTTTCAATTCTGAGAACTATATGTTCTCCTTGCCCACTGAATTCACCATCAAAATACTCATTGACCTGAAAATCTTCAGGCACCCATTTGAAGTTCGCGGTAGATTTAGGTACACCATAAACTCGAGCCCAGTCTAAAGAATACATCGGTAAGATCCTATAGCTAATGAAAATCCGCTATTATACCTCATCACAACGCACAATAGCCTTATTTAATCTGATTACTCAAATACGATAAGAAGTGCTCAATACTTAAGGGCTCTGAGAAATACCATCCTTGTACCATATCGCAATTCAAAGAACGCATGACCATCAATTGTTCTTCTGTTTCTATTCCTTCAGCCACCACCCTCAGTTTTAAGGTTTTTGACATGGCAATAATACAATTAACTAGGCTTAACTCATTGTTGTGATTATTAATTCCTTGAATGAAGGTTTTATCAATTTTTAAACTTTTGAAGGGATACGAGCGCAAAGAATTTAAGGAAGAGTACCTCATACCAAAATCATCTAATGAACAATGAATATTCATTTCATTCAGTCTATTCAATTGCGACAAAATAAATTTTGTATCATCAATAAAAACAGATTCCGTAATTTCAAAAATTAATGATTCAGCAGTAACTCCTGTTTCCTTTAGAATCATTTTGACCTTGTTCACAAAGTCCTTTTGCTTTAATTGTATGGTGGAAATATTTACGGCGATTTTCAAATCCTTGCTAGTTAACATCTGCCACTCTTTGATTTGCTTACATACTTTTTTTAATATCCAATAACCTAATTGGATGATTAAACCCGTTTCTTCAGCTATAGGTATAATTTGATCAGGGAGAACATCCCCTAGAGTAGAACTATGCCAACGCAATAAAGCCTCAGCAGCAATCAAGACATTATTTTTAATATCCATGATAGGTTGATAACAAAGATACAGCTCCTCCTGCGCTAAGGCCTTATATAATTCTGTTTTGATGCGAATATGATTAGACCCAATTTCATCTATGGAGCCGTTATAAACTGTCCAGGAAGTTTGCTGATTCATTTTATTTTGATACATTGCCATATCCGCATGATGCATCAATGTCTTAGCATCTCGCCCATGTTCAGGGAAAATAGCAATACCGATGCTGGAAGATACCAAAAGCTCCTTTGATTCAATCACAAAGGGACGCAAACAGACGTCATAACATTTTTTAGCAATTAATTCGGCATCAGCAACATGATTCAAATTTTCCAAGATCATCATAAACTCATCACCGCCTATTCGGGCAATAGTATCTGTTTGCCTAATAATAGATAAGTAGCGCTCAGATAAAGATTTTAGCAGTATGTCACCAGCAGCATGCCCTAAAGAATCATTAATTTGTTTGAACTCATTTAGATCTAAAAATAAAACAGCTAATTTATTTTTATTGACGTACGCGTTAGCAATTGCATGTTCTAATCGGCTATATCCATAAAAACGGTTAGGTAAATTGGTCAAATTATCATAAGTTGCTTGATATTTAAGCATCTCTTCATAGCTTTTTTTCTGCGATATATCTTCCATGACTGCTAAATAATGAGTGACATCATCGCCATCATCGCGCAAAGGAGAAATAATTGCTGACACCCAAAATAATTCCCCTTGCTTATTTTTATTTAATAATTCTCCACGCCATTCTTGTCCATGGATTAAATGATCCCACATCAGATGATAAGTTTCGGAGGATGTTTGACCTGACTGTAAAATACGGGCATTTTGCCCCAAAATTTCTTCCGCACAATAACCAGTTTGCTCCAAAACCTTGGCATTAACATATTCGATTGCTCCTGTTTTATCAGTAATCAAAACTAAAACAGGACTTTGCTCTAAGGCTCTAGTTAATTGTCTAATAGTAGCTTGTGTGCGTTTTTGTTCAGATACATCTCTCGCTATGGCCACCACTAATTTTTCGTCGGCAGTGCTCAACATTCCTAAGTGAACATCGACAGGAAAAATCGTACCATCTTTTCGTCTGTGCTTCCCTTCTATAGTAACCAACGTGCCGTCTTGTAGGGTATCCCACATTTCTTTTAATTCGCCCATAGAAGGGCCTACCTCAATATCCCAAACATAAAGTTGGCATAACTCTTCTACGCTGTATCCTAAAGATTTACATGCTGCTTTATTAGTTTCTATAAATAAACCATTTAAATCGTGAATAAAAATGGCATCAGAAGCTGCATTCATCAGATTCCGGTAGCGCTCTTCACTTATTTTTAGCTGGTTGATATGGTTTATTTGCTCGGTAATATCTTGTTTAATGGCTATATGTTGTTTGATTTGTCCCAACTCATCATCAACTACAGGTACAATAAGTGTTTGCGCTATCCAATCACTGCCATCTTTCTTGCGCGATTTTAATTGACCTCGCCAGATGTTTCCAGATCCAAGCTCTCGTTTGATGTGCTCAAATAAACGGATGTCTTCTTTAGGTGAGCGTAATAAAGAAGCTACTGTTTTATTTAATGCCTCTGCTTCTTTGTATAAAGTAACGCCCTTTCAACCGCGAAGTGCAACAGCGGTTATAAAATGAACATGTACTAGAGTGAGTCAGGTGAAGTTGATA
>DAIAOV010000119.1 GCA_027437055.1 Legionella sp.
ATCATTAATAATTGCACCTAAGGCACATGGAGCAAATACGTCACAAGGAACTTTGTGAATTGCATCAGTACTAACCGCTTTAGCTCCAAACTCGTTAACCGCTAGTTCTACTGCGGCAGGAGAAATATCAGCAACGGTAAGGGTGGCGCCTAATTCATGTAAATGTTTTGCTAGTAAATAACCTACATGTCCGAGTCCTTGAATGGCAACATGAACACCTTTGAGATTATCTTTCCCTAATTTAAAAGCAACTGCTGCTTGGATTCCGCGTAGAACTCCTTTAGCAGTAGAAGGGGAAGGATCCCCATTATGCATAGATAAGCTAGCAACATAGGGTGTGTGTTCAAAAATAATATCCATGTCATTCAGCACGGTGCCACTATCTAAGGCAGTAATGTATCTTCCATTTAATTCATTAACGAAATTACCAAAACGGTGCATGTATTCAACACGATTAAATGGACCTTTAGGTTTAATAATTACTGACTTGCCTCCACCTAATGGTAAATTGACTGAGGCAGCTTTAAAACTCATACCACGAGCAAGACGCATCGCATCGAAAAGAGCTGCGCTAGTATTAGGATATTCAATAAAACGACAGCCCCCTAAGGCAGGTCCTAATTTGGTGCTATGAATAGCTATTATTGCTTTCATCCCAGTTTCAGGATCTACTTTAAAGTGTAAATCACCAAAACCATGTGATAGGGCATACTCGAGGAAATCATCTTCATCCATGGTATGGTTACTATTAATAATATTGTCAACAGACATCATCAGTTAGGCTCCTCTTGCAATAGTTTGCAAGAAGTTATAGACCTATTCTCTGATTAAATCAATAGACCTCTTGCATAACTAGCAAAAGCTGCGGTGATAAAAGAAGTCTAAATCACTTTATAGATAGTTTGTATTTAACCCTTCTTGAAGAAAAAACAGACGAAAATAATGATATTTAAAAATAGGTGGTGGAATCATTTGGTGTCTTAAGGTGGGCTGGTATACACTAATTTGAATTTAAATTTGAAACGGAGTGCGTGATGAAAAAGTATGCTGGGATGCTCGTTTTGATGAGTGTTTCTTCTTTTGCGTTAGCTGATATATTTCCTCCTCAAATGGTACTTGATAAAGTTGTATTCCAGATTTCAGCAAAGCAATGGGTGACGACTAAAACAGCATTATTAAATGTAAATATTAATGTGACTTTAAACAATGCGGATTTAGTGAAAGCTCGTTCTGAGATTATGGATAGTTTAAATAAAATTGCATCTGGCGAGTGGCACTTAATAGAATTTGATCGCTCTCAAGATAGTTCTGGATTAGAAAAACTTTATGTACAAGCACAAGCAAGAGTTGATCAAGCTACTCTGACAGACATTTATCAAAATGCTAAGAACGTAAGTACCCCAGGAACAAAATATGAAGTAAGTGGCGTAGAATTTAAGCCGAGTTTAGAAGAAAACCAAGCAGTACGAGCTAAAATACGCGAGCAGTTATATAAAGAAATTAATGACGAAATTGTACGGATGAATAAAGAGTATCCAACTCAAAACTATTCGCTGAATAATTTAGTATTTGTGGAAGGAGGAGAGGGCATCGTTCAACCTCAACCTAGAGCGTATCAAGCGAAAGAAATGAGTGCTTTAGCAGTAGGTGCTGCGCCTGCGACGTTGAGCGTTAGTAATGAAATCACTTTGACGGCATTAGTTGAAGCGGCCTCAAATCGCACTCAAACACCTGGGAAACCACTCCCTCCTGCGCCAAAACCAACGGCAGAAAATTTAAACTCTGCTAAAGCGGATGCAAAATCTGTGAAGGATGTTGCAAAGCCTGCTCAGGTGGCTGTAAATACTTTAAATGCTGCTGTAGAACTTGATACTCATGCAGTCATTTTAAGCCCTGTAAAAGCAGCCTCAAAAATTATTGGATCTGCCTCAACTCGTATACCGGAGCATTAATTTGTTAGTGATGGAAAAGGTTATTGGTCATAGAGGAGCATCAGCATATGCTCCTGAAAATACTATAGCCTCGTTTGATAAGGCTTTATCATTAGGTTGTCATTTCATCGAATTTGATGTGATGTGTAGTTCTGATGGTGAGCCTTTTATTATTCATGATGACAATCTCAAACGAACTACTAATGGCAAGGGAGAGGTTGGATTAGTTGATGCGACTTATTTACAAAATTTGGATGCTGGCTCTTGGTTTTCCAGACAGTATAAAGGGGAGCATATTCCTCATTTTAAAGATGCGTTGAAGTGGCTTTCCTTCTCTGGTATACAGGCCAATATAGAAATTAAACCTTATAAAGGTGCGGTGGAGCAAACAACAGTTGCTGTATTAAGCCATATTCATCGTTATTGGCCTCAGGGGAAGGATTTACCTTTGGTTTCTAGTTTTGAATGGGACGCGTTAGTGTTGTGCCGTAGTATCGCGCCAGAGATGCCTTTAGGCTTGTTACTGCATGAATGGGATAATGATTGGTTGCAGAAAGCGAAACAATTAGAATGTTATTCAATTCATTTTAATAGAAAAATATTAACTGCTGAGCGAGTGAAAGCGGTAAAAGATCAGGGATATCTAGTTTGTGCTTACACAGTGAATCGTAAACGTTTAGCTAATAAATTATATGATTGGGGTGTTGATGCCATTTTTAGTGACTATCCAGATTTATTGAGATGAAAACCTTCATTAGATTTCTTTGTTGTCTTTTTTTTAGTTCCTTAGCCTTTGCAGAACGAACAGAGCTGATTTTTTGGCATGGCATGGCGGGGCATTTAGGCGATGAGGTGCGATTACTAGCGGATGATTTTAATCGTAGCCAAAAGGAGTATACGGTTAAGACTGTTTACAAAGGGGATTATGTTGAGACCTTAACCAGTTTTGCCGCTGCGTTTCGTGCCCATAAAGCGCCAGCAATAGTCCAAATTTTTGAAGTAGGCACTGCAATTATGCTTTCTCCTCAAGGGGTGATTAAACCGGTGCAGACTTTAATGCAAGAACAGAAATTGAGCTTACCTCAGCATGATTTTATTCAATCCGTACGAGAGTTTTATAGCCGAGATGGTCAATTGATGGCTATGCCTTTTAATCTTTCCGCTCCGGTGCTTTATTATAATCGTGATATCTTGGCTAAAGTTGGCTACAGTCAAGACAATTTCCCTCGCACTTGGGAGGAGATGGAGGTATTGGCAGAAAAGATAAAGAAAGCAGGCTATAGTTGCACTTATACTACAGCGTATCCTGGGTGGGTTCTTTTTGAGTCGTATTTAGCGATTCATGGATTACCGCTAACTCAAGCTCATCCTTTGCGTGCTGTTTTTAATACACCGGGGCTTAATCGTCATTATCAACGCTTAAAGCGTTGGCATGATTTGCATTATTTTCGTTATGGTGGTCGAGTAGATGATGCTACTATTTTCTTTACTAGCGGTGTATGCCCTTTATTCAGTCAATCCTCAGGGGCTTATAACAGTTTATCAGCCTTGGTTCCTTTCCATTTAGGTGTCGCTCCCATGCCCTTAGATACTAAGGTGAGTTCGGTACGGTATGCTAATGTGGCGGGAGGCGCTGCTTTATGGGCGGTAGCTGGGCAGGATGAGAAACATTATAAAGGAGTTGCTCTATTCTTTGCTTTTATTGCAAAACCCGAAGTACAACAACGTTGGCATGAGCATACGGGTTATCTTCCATTGGGATTGAAAGGAGTTTATGCTGATATAGTGCAATCGAGTAAACACCCAGCTTTATTATTAGCTAGAACAGACTTAGAGAATAGTGCTCATTCAGAACCTTTGAAGCATTTTGGACCACAAAATCAAATTCGTGGCATTAATGATGAAGTGTTAGAGACAATGTTTTCCGGTTTAATGAGTTCGGATGATGCGTTAAAAGAGGCCGTGCTTCGCTCGAATCATGTACTGTTACGTTTTTCGAGAAATACCCAGCAGAAAATGTAGCCAGCAGAAAATGTAGATCGGGCAACAAATTGCCCGATAAGAAGATTATTTTAATTAATTTAAAGGAATAAATATGCTAATTCGACTTTCCAAAATATTTTTTATTGCTGCTATTTTCTTTTTCTGCGCACTTACAGCGTTTGGTAATATTTCTGACTACTATACTAATTTTCCTCTGGTTGAACGAGCTTTAATGATGAAAGATGTATTTCCTAACTCAGCCATCAGTTATAGAGCTGTAACTAATCCTATGCTTCATCATGTTGCGTATATCATCATTATCAGTCTGGAAACTCTAACTGCTGTTTTATGCGCAATTGGTGCTTTGAAGTTATTCAAAGTCCGAAACGAGAGTGCTGTAGTATTTAATCAAAGTAAAAACTGGTCTATTGCCGGATTAACGTTAGGATTCTTTACCTGGCAGGTACTCTTTATGTCTATTGGTGGAGAATGGTTTGGTATATGGATGTCTCCTCTACTTCGCAACGCACTGCCTACCGCATTTCAGATTTTTATTACTATTTTGGCTGTTTTGATTTATGTAGTTATCAAGGATGAGTAAAAGAAAACATTAGCTAATAGCGCAAAGGCATAAATGTTCACGCCATTGCGTGAACATTTATTTTATCATAAAGGCGCTAAAAAATGACTTAGATTAGGTCGTTGATTTAAACGATATTGGTAGACCACATAAAACGCCATAATATTTTTTAAGTAATTTCTTGTTTCTTGCCAGGGTAAGGTTTCAATCCATAAGTCAATTTCTTTGGGTGGATGAGTTCTTAACCAATAAACAACTTGTTTTGGGCCTGCGTTGTATGCAGCAGCAACCAGTACTGGGTGATTGCTGAATCGTTTGGCCAACTGTTGTAAGTAGGCAACTCCTATATTGATATTCTTTTGAGAGAGAAACAGCTGTTTTTGATCATTGTAAGGAATCTTATCTGTCTTGGAGACGACTCTGGCTGTATAAGGCATTACCTGCATTAAACCGCGTGCTCCGGCAGAAGAGACGACATCTTCTCTAAAACCACTTTCTTGGCGAATAATGGCATAAACAAACTCTGGTGCTACGGAGTATTTTTTGGCATACATTTTTACTATGTCTTTGTAGGCTAAAGGAAATCGCAGTGTCAGTTGATTATTTAGCGTTTCATTATTACTTAAATACACTGATTTTCCATGCCATTGTAAATCAGAGTCAACCCAATAAACTAAAGCACTAGCTTCGTCTTTTGGTAATTCACTAATAAAATCGTTAAGCAAACGCGAGGCTTGAACGCTTTGTTTGTTGTTATATAGAGCTTTGACTTGAGCTATAAAAGATTGGTAAGGTCTTAGAGAGTCAAAATTCGTAATGGTCTTTTCATTTTCAAAATTAGGGGTTCTCTTTAAACGAATGCTCGCAAGAAAGCCATAATATTGTCTGCTCTTTGATAGAGAATCATAAATAGCGATGGCCTGTTCTTTTTTCCCTTGTTCTTCCAATGAGCGAGCTAGCCAATATTGCCAACAAGGTATTTCTTTATTTTTTGAGTCATTAATTAACTCAGCAACATGGGGCCAATCATGATTTTTTAAAGCAAAGCGTATTTGCCAATCGAGTAATACATCGTTGTAGAATTGTGGTTTAACTTTAGCGAACCACTCCAGAGCGTCAGCGTGGTTACGCATGGCTTTATATAAGGCTAGATGAGCTAGAAAGTCTTGTTGTTGTGCATTGTTAAGTATTTTTTTTGTTTTTGCTTGTTGCCATATCAGCAAGGCTTTATCCATATTGATGGATACCATGCGTTTTAGACCGTAAAGATAAAAATAACTGCTTAATTCCGTTGCATCAAGTTTGTTAATATTAATTGGATTTTGTTGAACTAAGGTTAGTGCTTGTATCTGTTGTACATGAGGGGTTTTATATTGTTTTAATAAATACAGTGCTAAAGACACATTTCGCTTATCAAGGGCAAGTGAGATACGTTGAGTAATAAGATTTTGATCAAAATCATCACTTTTAACTAATAGGTCAAATAGGGTATTACAAGGAGTGGGCTGTGAATTACCCGTTAGCCATAAAGGTATCGTATTTTTTAGTGCCTCCTTTTGCTGCCCCGAATTAAATTCAGCAATGCGCTTATAGCAGACAAGATTAATATCATTAGATGGTTGATAATAGGTATTAAAAGAGTTCCAATCCTTGATTCTTGCCAGTTCATAAAGCCATTTTTCACGTAATTTATTAGATAATGGCGCGTTTTCTTTAACAAAATCGAGGAACTCTTGGGATGGAGTAATAGGGATATTTTGGTACCATGCATAATATTTATTGAATCTATCCATATAAGCCTGACCTGATAAGGCAAAAGAATCTATTGACCAAGTCAGCCCGCATAATAAAATGATTAATTTGTTCAGCATTCTTTTTATTCTATTTTGTGGAAAGTCATGTGCCATTTTTAAATGCTCGCTAATTGTTTGCGCATGGTATTGATCGTTTTACCATAATCAATGCTGTTGAATATAGCAGATCCAGCAACAAATTGGTTAGCCCCCGCACGCGCCAGATCGGCAATATTACCGGGAGTTACTCCTCCATCGACACAGAGAGCTAGTTGAGGATAAAGTTGACTAATCAGTGTTATTTTCCTCATCATTTCAGGAATCAGTTTTTGGCCACCAAAGCCTGGATTGACAGTCATTACTAAAACAAAAGAAAGATGTTGAATGCACCAGGTCAACACATCAATTGAAGTGGCTGGATTTAACACTAAACCGGCTTCACATCCGAGCTCTTTAATGAGTTGTAAACTTCTATCTAAGTGTATTGTTGCATCTGGATGGATGCTGATTCGTTTAGCCCCAGCTTTTACAAAAGACTCAATCAGGGTGTCGACGGGAGAAACCATCAAGTGGACATCAACAGGTAAGCCTGGAAAGCGTTTGATTAGTGCTTCACAAAAAGCTGGGCCAAAAGTGAGATTAGGGACGTAATGATTATCCATAACATCAAAATGAATAAAATCAGCTCCAGCTTTCATCACTAGATCGACCTCATCGCCTAAACGAGTCATATCAGCAGAGAGTAGGGAGGGTAAAATATGATAAGTCATATTGTCATTATTTTAATTGAGAATGGTTATGTCATATGCTACCTAACAAACGTAGGTCGGGCAACAAATTGCCCAACTTTATTGTGGATGGTGAAAAAGGTCTATTTTTGTTTCAGAATCCTCATGGCATCGACTTAACTTTCTTAAGCTTAACCTACGTTACAAGCTGATGATTTCTTCGATTAATATAGTTCAAAAAATGAACTCACTATTGAGTAATTGGTCATTTTAAGGCATAATAAGTACTTGTTTTTGCCCTTGTGATTTATAAAATCATCCCCATATGGTAGAAATAGTAGCAACCTAATTGTGCTTTTTAGGAGGTTAAATGAATCAAAATTGGCCTACAAGAGACAAAGATTTACAAGCAGCTCGAACCATTATGGAAGAGTATGCAAATGAACGCGAAAGTGATTCATTGGGTCTTTTCGAAATTGAAGTTGATCAAGTTGAAAAACGAATGAATTTCTGTTTATCTGGATGGGTAGTACTATTGGCCAAGCATTTTGCTTCACTATATGGGGCTAGCCAAGGTGATTTTGTGACTAGGCAGGTAATTAGTTGCTGTATAACTCAGGGCCAGACTCTTCATTAAACATAATTTACCAGCACATCCTGCGAAAAAATCTGACTTATTAATGGTATCAACTTAAGGATTTTGAGTTGGGGGGCAATTTATTGCCCAACATCCTAAATAAGTCCGGGAAAAGCAATCGCGTGAACAGTTACTCATAAGGCTGCGAGTAGCCGTTAAAGCTCCAAGTATTTATTATAATTTATTTTATAGTCTTCAGAATTTTGATATTGCAACAGGGCTCGATTGAGATCCAGTAATAATTGCCTATCCTCTTTATTAACCGCAATACCAAAACCATAGCCGTATAGTAGCGGGGGGCCAACGACACCAAACTCTCCTCCTGAGTTTGCTGCCCAGTAGGTTGCGGTTGGACTGTCAAAGAGAATATAGTCAACATCCTTCTTGCCTAAGGCTTCAACTAGGAGATCCACACTGTCATATTGCTTAATAGTGGGATTGATTATTCCCAATGATTTAATCTGATCGGCAAAAATTGTTCCTGTTTCTACCCCCAATTTTTTATTGTTTAATAGACTCAAAGAGAATGGTTGCTTTGCACTATCAGCTGAGGCTAGAAAGCGAGAATAACTTAATAAATAAGGTAAACTAAAATTAACTAATGCAGAACGATCTGGGGTAATAGTGATGGAGCTTACTGCTGCATCTAGTTTTTTACTCGCTACATCATTTAATAGCGAATCAAATTTGATCACGTGAAAAACGCAGGTTCGATTTATAATCTTACATAGAGAATTCATCATATCCACATCAAAACCGTACACTTCATTATCTGCCCCTTGTATTTCAAAAGGAGGGTTAAATCTTTGTATTCCCACATTTAAAGGAGGTCCCTCTGCATAAAGAGTAGATAGAGATAAAATAAAAGCCGTTAATACACGTCGAATAAAAGTCATTTTTATTTTTATCAAAAGGGATAGAAGTTATTCTCTAGATTATAATAAAAATTCATTATTTTATAGTTAAAAATGATAGAGATGTGTGAAATCAATCCTGTTGTAATTTATCCCAAGCGTAGGTAGTCTATAAATTTTATTTGCAAATAGCGCGATTTATGTCTCGAACCATGGTGCTTCCTGAACTGCTCTCATCAAAAGTTTGGTTTATTGAAAAACACTTATCAACGATACACCATCCCTTAAAAGAAAGTGCTGAGAAATTACTTGCTGTCAGTGATTATGCCTGCAGACAGGTTAGCTTGTTAATTTCCTTATTAACCAATGATCTTTGTGTT
>DAIAOV010000011.1:0-25038 GCA_027437055.1 Legionella sp.
ATAAAATGTTACTTGATGGCATCACAGAGTGTCATTTCAATTACTTAAACCAAAGTTCACAACTACTCCCTGAATGGAGAGAACAAGCAGTGACTCAAAACCAAAATAAGGAACCATTACCTCAAGCAATACAAATTAATCTTACCTTGAAAGAATGGGGTGAAATGAATTTACTCTTTGTTATCCCAGAGGCTCTTTATGCACCCATTTAAAAGAAATAGACCTCATTCCCAAGTCGCTGTGACAAAGAAAGTGCAAGAAAAGACAGAGTGCAGAACCGGAGTGTACACGCAGTCACATGGGGATTCGAGCACCGTATCGACGAAGCAATTTCCCGCCGCAGTAGAGTTTGGAAAGAGGTCGAATCAAAGAGGAAGCGCGCTTCTTACAGCATTATTTATCATGACTTTAATTGCTATCGTTGCTACAGCGATGAGCACGCGATTACAACAAGATATTTATAGAACTCGTTTAGTTGTTACTCATGATAAACTGTATTTGGCCTCTCAGGTGGTAACCTTTTGGGCTTTCGATCAACTAAACGATAAGTCACAGAAGTTTTCTAAGTCAAATCAACGTGGGTTAGTAGCTCAATATCCCCAAAATATGGGGCAAATAGTCAATAATATTAAAGTAAGTGGCGGTCTTTATGATCTACAAGCTCGCTTTAATTTGAATAACTTAGCTGATAAAAAATTTATGGGTATGTTCATAAATCTTTTTTCTTATACTACACCAAAGCTTAATAACGAAGGGCGACTGAATTTAATGTTAGCAGTAAAGGACTGGATATCCCCATATGACCTTGCTCGAGGAAAGGACATTTACACTGATTACTATCTTTCCCAAAAACCACCTTATTATCCTAGCCATCAATTAATGACTAGTGCAACAGAACTTAGATTAATTAAAGATGTCAGCTCCTCTCTATTCCAGTCTATAGAGCCATTTATTACAGCACTACCAGAAACAACGCCAATCAATATCAATACAGCCTCTAAAAAAGTCCTCATGTCACTAGGTAGTGGTCTTAATGAAGAGCAAGTTAATGAAATCATTATGGCACGAGGTGAAGACGGGATAAAAAACCTTAAAGACATCAGTGAGCTAATGAAAAAAATTAATTTGACTACCGATCAAATTACTATAGAAAGCAAATATTTTCTCTGCGTGACCTATGCAACTAGCGATGAATTTAAGTTAGCTGTTTATACTTTACTGAAACGAGGACAAGACAAACAGGGAAGGATCACTGTCAGCATCGTACGAGAAAGTATTAGTGGCTTTTAGAATATCAATCGTCTTTTTGAGCTTTGCTTTCTAACGGCCCCATTTCTTTAATTATTTTATCAGCTTCTTTTTTATCTTGTTCGGATAATTTAGTGCTCAAAACCTTAAGTTCTTTTGCCGCTTCTTCATTCTTATTTTCAGCAGCAATTTTCAACCAAACATAAGCTTTTACTAAACTTTTAGGTACTCCCAACCCCGCAAGGTACATATATCCAAGCTTTGCTTGCCCATCTGGATTGCCTTGTGCAGCGGATTTGCTGAACCAATAAGCTGCCTGTTGATAATTTTTATCAATTCCTGTACCCGTTAACAGTAATTGCCCCATCTGAGCCTGAGCTTCGGGTTGTCCCTTTTCAGCAGCAGCTTGATACCAATAAGCAGCTTTTTGTGGATCAGCATCTACGCCATATCCTTTCAAATAATAATAAGCCAGATAAGTTTCTGCATTGATATGTCCTTGATTTGCAGCCTGCGAAAACCAATAGAAAGCAGCTTTATCATCTGCCGGTATCCCACCTTGCTGACCGGTGTATAATAAGCCTAAGCTATATTCCCCTTTATCATCACCTTGCTCAGCAGCTTTTTGGTACCACTCTAGAGCTTTGTTAACATCTTTAGGCGTACCTTTACCCATCATATATTGGTATGCAAGATTAACTTGAGCCTTGCTATAACCTTGTTCAGCTGCTTTTTTAAACCAAATAAATGCATTCTCCTCACTGCGAGAAACACCATCCCCCGTAGCATACATTAGGCCTACGTTTCTCTGAGCAATTGCATTACCTTGTTCCGCAGATTTCATATACCATTTAAATGCCTCAGCATAATCCTGTTTTACCCCTTTACCAGAGTCATATAAAAAACCCAGACTTAGCTGAGATAAAGCATAGTTTTTTTCAGCGGATTTTGTATACCAATCTTTTGCTTGCTCGTAATTTTCTGGCACCCCATAGCCATATTGATACATACGGCCTAATAGATACATTGCCTCTTCATTACCCTCTTTCGCTGCCTGCATCAAATGAGGATATGCAGTACTATAATCACCATTTTCATAGGCAGAAAACCCGACTAACTCGTCAGCAAAAACAGAGTTAAGAATGAAAAATAATAATGCCAAAATGAAACCGCGCATGCCTGCTCCAATTCCAATACCCCTACTTAAAGAGTAGAATATAGAATCAACAAAGCAAGTTATTGAACAAACTTAAGAGGGCAATCCGGTTTAATCTAGTTGTAGGGAAAGGAGAGATCAATCTTTGCTCCCGGTTGCAAGTACTAATGGCACTTAACATCAGGATTATAATTAAGAAAAAATTGGTCATTCCTCTGTAAGTTCGGGAAAACCAATATCGAGATCCGAGCCGTACGCGGCTCGGATTGTTCCTGGGGTTATTGAACCGTTATGCAAGTGCTTCAAATACAGCAGCAGCCCCCATACCGGTACCTATACACATGGTAACCATCCCATAACGTCCCTTAACTCTCTTCAATCCATGTAGTAAGGTTGCTGTTCTTACGGTTCCAGTTGCACCTAAAGGATGCCCCAAAGCAATAGCACCACCTAAAGGATTGATCTTATCTCGAGGTAACTCGAGCTCCTTAATTACAGCTAAAGCTTGCGCGGCAAATGCTTCATTTAGCTCAATCCAATCTAACTGATCCATACGGATACCTGCACGCTTTAATGCGATAGGAATAGCTTTAATTGGCCCTATTCCCATAATTTCTGGAGGTACTCCAGCAACAGCAAAGCTCAATAAACGTCCCATAGGCTTTAAATTGTACTGTTTTAAAGCTTGCTCACTAGCTAATAATGCAATACCAGCCCCATCACTAGTTTGTGAACTATTTCCTGCTGTTACAGTTCCTCTAGCTGCAAAAACGGGCTTCAATCGAGAAATTACCTCATAAGAAGTATCCGCTCTAGGTCCCTCATCATCACTAATCAGTTTTTTCTTTTCACGTACAGATGAGGCTACTAAATCAGCCTCTCTTAGAGTGATTTCTACAGGACTAATTTCTGCTTTAAAATAGCCATTGTGTTGAGAGGCTATTGCTTTTTTATGACTTTCAGCAGCAAACTCATCTTGTTGCTCACGAGTAATTTCCCAACGCTTAGCAACATTTTCTGCGGTGATCCCCATACCATAAGCTATAGCAACATGCTCATTATTAAATATACCTGGATTAGCGGTATATTTGTTGCCTCCTAGAGGAACCATAGACATGCTTTCAACACCGCCACCTAGTGCTAAATGAATATCCCCATTGCTTATTGTTGCTGCAGCAGTAGCTATACTCTGCACTCCAGAAGAGCAAAATCTATTAATAGTCATTGCAGGAACACCTTGGGGTAATCCCCCTAATAGAGAAGCAATTCGAGCAACGTTCATTCCTTGTTCTGCTTCAGGCATAGCGCAGCCAATGACTACATCCCCTATTTCTTGCCAATCAACAGACTGATTTCTTTGAATTAAATTTTTAATAGTATGTGCTAACAAGTCATCGGGTAATGTATTCTTAAAAACCCCTCTTGGTGCTTTACCAACAGGAGTTCTCAATACATCAACTACATATACATTAGTCATCTCTCAATCTCCTCGCTTAATTGCGCAGTGGTTTACCGGTCTCTAATAAGTGGCTGATTCGTGCTTGAGTTTGGGGCGTTGATGCTAGCTTCACAAACGCTTGTCGTTCTAATTTCAACATCCATTCTTCATCAACCAAAGTGTCTTGGTTAAGATCTCCACCACAAAGTACTGCAGCTAACTCATTTGCTAAGGTATAATCATATTGTGAAATGAATCCACCTTCTAACCAATTGACTAGTCCGGCTTGTAGACGAGCATGTCCTTCTATTCCAGCAACTTTAAATTTTTTCCGTAAAGGAGGAAGGTAGTTAGCAGCCTGCATCGCATTGATTTTAGCCAAAGCAGCATATAAAACTTCATCCGCGTGCATTAAAATTGTATCTGAATGACGTAAATACCCCATTTGCATTGCATCTATAGCACTTCCCGCAACTTGAGCAGTAGCAATTTGCTGAAAATAGGGCTGAATGAATGCCATTAGGTCTGCTTGTTGTGCCTGCCCTGCGGCCCTCATTGCCATTGCTGTACAACCACCGCCAGCGGGAATGACACCAACACCAAGCTCGACAAGCCCTGGGTATGCTTCAAAAGCAGAAACTACCGCGTCGCAATGCATCATTAATTCACAGCCACCACCAAGTGCTCGCCCTCGTAACGCCGCGACTGTAGGAATAAAGCTATATTTCAAACGCATTGCGAGATGTTGGAATTGAGCAATCATCGTTTCTAAGGCTTGCATTTTATTTTCTTGAATTAATTTCGCAACACCGCGTAAATCAGCCCCAGAACTAAAATTAGAAGCATCATGCTGATAAATAATTAACCCTTTAAATTGCTTTTCTGCTAACGATAAAGCCTCCTCCAACCCATCAAGGACAGGCTGTCCTATGGTATTAGCTTTACTACTAAAATTAACTACAACTACATCATCTTTCAGGTGCCACATGCGCACACCTTCGTTCTCATAAACTACAGAGGTAGAATAAGCGGATTCTTTTATCACTCTATCAGAAAAGAACTGACGCTGATAAACGGGCAACCTGCTTCTTGCTTGATAACCATTTTGATAAGGCGAGTATGCGCCCTCTTCGGTGTAGAAGGATTTAACTTCAGCAAGCCAGCCAGGTAATTTAGCATTGCTTAAAGCAGTATTCGCTTCAATGGAATGATTAATGAATTGTGTTATTTGGTGTAAGTCTGCTAATTGCCAGGTTTCAAAAGGTCCTTGCATCCAACCAAACCCCCAGCGAATAGCTAAATCAACATCTCTTACGTTATCAGCAATGGTTTCTAGATGGAAAGCACAATAATGGAATAAGTCTTTAAAACAAGCTGCTATAAACCGTGCTTGTTTGTTAGTGGAGGTGAACAAACTTTTCATGCGAACTGCTGGATCCTTTATCCCCATAATTTCTTTCAGTTCGTCACTTATCTCTGATTTTGATGGCCTATAATTTCCAGTTTTAATATCATAAACTTCAATAACTTTACCATTTTTCCTATATATTCCTTGTCCAGTTTTTTGTCCCAAATGCCCTTCTTTTATTAACGAGGTCAACCATTCGGGTAAATTGAAACTACTATGCCATGGATCTTCTTTTAATTGTTGCTGCATCGTGTGGACCACATGCTGCATGGTATCCAATCCAACAACATCCATAGTTCTAAAAGTTGCAGATTTTGGTCTACCCAGCAAAGGTCCTGTAAGCGCATCGACTTCGTCCAGTCCCATGTCCATCGCCAAAGTATGGTGCAACGTCGTTAACAGTGAAAACACACCTATGCGATTCGCAATGAAATTGGGTGTATCTTTAGCCCTAATTACGCCTTTACCTAAGTGACTGGTTAACCAGGTTTCTAAATGATCTAATAATGCTTTAGAGGTGGTTTTAGCTGGAATTAGTTCAGCAAGATGCATATATCGAGGAGGATTAAAAAAATGTACTCCACAAAATTGCTCTCTATGTTTCGCTGGCAATACATCACATAAAGAATTAATGCTAAGCCCAGATGTATTACTTACTAGAATTGAGTTTTCAGATAAATAGGGTGAAATGCGTTTATATAAATCCTCTTTCCAATCTAAGCGCTCAGCTATTGCCTCAATGATCAAATCACATGAAGACAAATCAGAAAGATTTTGCTCGTAATTTCGAGCGTTCATCAACGCCCCTGTTTGTGCACTTGCTAGAGGCGCTGGTTTTAATTTACCTAAATTCGCTATAGCTTTATCAATTAATCCATTAATAGGGCCTTCTTTAGCAGCTAAGTCAAATAAGAGCGTTTCTATTCCAGCATTGACACAGTGTGCAGCAATTTGAGCCCCCATCACTCCTGCGCCGAGAACCGCAACTTTCTTTATAAAAAAAGATTCCTGCATGTTTGTATCCTCTTTTTTGTCATGAAAATAATTAAATTTACTTTATTCTATGTAGGTCGGGCCTCTGGCCCATAGCCGTCAGGCTAAGGAATTAAAATTACTTTATTTTCAAGGCCGTTCGGGCTGAGGAAGCGCTTTAGCGCTGTCTCGAAGCCTTAACACAGAGCTTCTGGCTTGGCGCCAAGGCTTCGAGACGGTGCTTCGCACCTCCTCAGCCCGAACGGTTCAGAAAACAAAAATTTAAAAATAATTTTTCTACTATTTTTATTTAATTTCAATAAATTAGTTAACGTATTTACTTCTTAGCCTGACGTCCCGCGGCTTGTCTGCAGGATCCAAGAGTCTCTCACCATCACTACGTGTCGCGAACAAATCGCGGCACGTAGATTCTACTATTCATAATGGAGCTTACCTCAAACCCGACAAGTGTCATTTACTACGATAATGTAAATCGAATACCTTGAGCCAACGGTAATTCATTTCCCCAATTAATTGTATTGGTTTGGCGTCGCATATAGGCTTTCCATGAATCAGAACCTGATTCACGACCTCCGCCAGTCTCTTTTTCACCACCGAAAGCACCGCCAATTTCCGCCCCTGATGTGCCGATATTAATATTAGCAATGCCACAATCACTGCCCCAAGCACTTAAAAAAAGTTCAGCATTTTTCAAGTTTTGAGTAAATAATGCCGAAGACAATCCTTGAGGTACACTATTTTGTAACTCAACAGCATCATCCAAGGATTTATAGGTCATAACATATAAAATAGGCGCAAAAGTCTCTTCTTGCACTATATCCCAATGATTTTGCACCTCAGTGATCAGCGTTGGTTGAACAAACGAGCCAGGCTGTTTTAATACTTCACCACCAAAAGCAATTTGGCCACCAGCTTCTTTAATTCTGATTATAGCCTTTTTAAATTGTTCTACGGCGCCCTGATCAATTAAAGGTCCCATTAAATTCCGACTGTCTAAAGGATCCCCGATTGTTATTTGTTCATACGCATGCTGTAACCGTTTGACAACATCTAGATACCTAGATTCATGAACAAACAAACGGCGAGTTGTAGTACAACGCTGCCCTGCTGTGCCCACTGCACCGAAAACTACTGCGGGGATAGCTAAATTAAGATCAGCGGTTTCATCAAGAATGATTGCATTATTTCCACCCAACTCCAAAATGGTTTTTCCAAGTCTGGCAGCAACTTTAACAGCAACTTGTTTACCTGCAGCGGTAGATCCTGTAAAAGAAATCAGAGGAATGCGAGTGTCATTAACCAATGCATCAATAACATCTTGTGAGTCAGGAATAATTAAACTAAATATTTCAGGGCAATCATTTTGTTTTAAAACTTGATTACATATGTATTGCACTGCAATAGCGCAAAGTGGCGTTTTTGCAGAAGGCTTCCATATCGTCACATTTCCACATATTGCAGCTAAAAATGCATTCCATGCCCATACAGCTACAGGAAAATTAAACGCGGAGATCACTCCAACGATTCCATAAGGATGCCATTGTTCGTACATCCTATGGTTAGGTCGCTCTGAATGCATTGAATTTCCATACAGCATACGCGATTGACCTATAGCGAAATCAGCAATATCAATCATTTCCTGCACTTCACCGTCGCCCTCTTGCTTTGATTTGCCCATCTCTAATGAAACAAGGCTTCCCAAGCTGTCCTTATGATCTCTTAACGCTTGACCAATTTGTCTTATGATTTCGCCTCGTTTAGGAGCAGGGACTTTTTTCCATGCCTCAGCAGCTTTTTGCGCCCGTATCATTACCTGCTGATAATCGTCCATAGAGCAAGCGGCAACTTCAGCTAGCTTCTCTCCATTTGCAGGACTGAAAGAGACTATGTTCTTACCATGATATTCACTATGCCACCCATGGCCGCTAAAGGCCCCGGGATTGGTGTGTTCAATTTTAAGTTTCTTTAATAGCTCCATGAAACACTCTCCTAAGCGTAGTATTGTCCAAAGCGATTTTCCAATACTCGGGATAATTGAAATTTTTCTTGCAAAATCAATCCCTTGTACTCATTTTCTTGTCCTAATACTAAGTCTACTACAGCACAAATACCTGACGCGGTACTTACTTGTATAGCAGACCACTCTAAGCCGCGAATAATCTCAGGATAAACTTTTTTCACATAGCTTTTTTCCGTTAACTCACCACGTTTAATACCTTCAACGGTAACATAAACAATAACGATATCCTGGTAAGTTTTAGGAATGGCATTTTCAAGGATTCGTTTTAGAGTGACTCTATCATCATTTAAGCGTAAGTCATTCATTAGTAGGCGCATTTTTTCACAATGGCCAGGGTAACGCATGGTCTTATAGTTCATAGTCTGGACTTTGCCGGCATATAACTCCGCCAAACTACCAAGTCCACCCGAAGTATTAAAAGCCTCATATTCACAACCATCTATCTGTATAGCTTCTAGTCCTTCAAGCGGAGCCATCATTACAGATTTTCCACCCTCTATACCAAAACAGGGATTGCCATACTCGTTAATCACTCCATCAGTAGACCAAGTTAATGAGTATTGTAGTGCGTTATTTGCACGTTGAGGTAAAGCACCAACCCGTAGTTTGGCATGAAAACATTGTTCAAACTCTTGCATTAAACTATTAGCAGCGATACTGATAAATCCAGGAGCTAAACCACATTGAGGAACAAATGCCGTTTCAGCGTTTAACGCAATCGCTTTAACAGCATCAGTAACAGAAGTATCTTCGGTTAAATCAAAATAATGTGCTTTTGCAGCTTTAGCCGCTTGAGCAACATAGGTATTTAAAAAATAAGGTAAACTAGAAATAACAGCAATAATGTTATGCTTTGTCATATAGGCTTGCGTCGCCTGTTGATCTTTAACATCTAAAGCCACTGTTTTAACTTCAGGCAAGGCAGCTAATAGTCGCTTTACATCTGATCCATTAAATTCAACATCTGCAAGATGAACCTGATAGGACCCACTATTTGTCAATAAACAAGCAATTAAGCTACCTATCTTCCCAGCGCCAGTAATCATTACATTGTACATACAATCCCTCTCCGTTGTAAAACGTAACAATCGTACACAAAATATTAAGCATTGGATAGAGATAATTTAGACTAAGTCCATATAAGAAACATAATATCCTTAAATTTATTTCAAAAAAATAATATTATTTTTCATGTACTTTCTATGCCCATCGCGCCTGTTGCTGGGATATTTTAAACTTCACTCTTGTCCTTATATCATAATAACATCTATAATCCTTGATTCGAGTATTGTACTCATTATATATTGACCACTTAATCGATTGATCTCCCCATGAAGCAAGCTGCTTTGACCAAATCTATATCCTTTGATGCGATCATTAGATCCAAATATTTGGCCTATTTTTTTATTTTTATCGCCGGTTTATTAGCTCCGCTGGGATTCGCGCCATTTCATATGCCCGGCATTATTATTTTAAGCTTAGCTTTCTTGTTTTCGTCATTATTAAACAGCTCAACAAAACGAGGGCTTATTCTAGGCTTTATCTTTGGTATAGGTTATTTTGGGAGCGGAGTATCGTGGGTTATTGTTAGCATTCATGATTACGGTGAGCTCAATTACATTTTGGCAGCATTAACTACCCTTCTTTTTATACTCTATTTAGCTTGTTTTCCTGCTTTGGTCGCTTATATTTTTAAATTGCTGGAACCAAAACATAGTAAATTACTAAGTATCCTTCTGTTTAGTAGTCTATGGTGTCTCAGTGAACTGATGAGAGCAAACCTTTTTAGTGGTTTTCCGTGGCTATTAGTTGGTACGACGCAAATTGATACCCCTCTGCGCCACCTTGCACCACTCATAGGAATATATGGGTTAAGTTTATTTTGTGTTTTTTCCGCAGCATTATTAACTATTGCAATTCGCGAAAACTCTGCAAAACGCTACTATTACCTTACAGCGTTTATCCTGATTATTATCGCACCCTCTCTCGGAAAAAATGTTCAATGGACTCAGATAAAGAAAGAGCCTATTACCATTGGGGTCATTCAAGCCAATTTATCCATGCGCGATAAATGGGACGATAAACTATTCTGGAGTCTATTAAAATATTATGGTCAAGCCATTGATAGACTACTAGGAAAACAATTAATCATTTTACCAGAATCGGCCATACCCCTACCTTCAAATTATTTGGATGAATATTTACTTAAACTGCATCAGAAAGCACTAAAAGCTAAAAGCTCTCTAATGTTAGGCATATTGCAGCCCACTAATAATAGTAGCCAAACCAATTATTATAACTCCATTATTAGTCTAGGAAATGCGAAAGGAAAACATTTAAAATACCAGTTAGTTCCTTTTGGAGAATATATACCAGCACCGTTTGTTGCCATTAATCGTTGGTTTAATTTACCAGAACCCAATATCTTACCTGGAAAAGACAAGCAAAAATTAATTAAAATTGACAATCATCCAATTGCGAGCCTAATTTGCTATGAAATTGCTTATCCCAATTTATTAAGATTGCAAATGCCAATAGCACAATGGATTGTGTCAATCAGTGATAATGGATGGTTTGGGCGCTCTTTAGCCAGCTATCAACAGCTGCAAATGGCACAAATGCTCTCTTTAATAACGGGAAGATTTCAGATTGTGGTGAACAATGACGGCTTATCCTCTGTTGTCAATAATAATGGCGATATCGTTAATGGTTTACCCCCTTTTAGCTCAGGAATATTAGAAAGCACTATCTTCCCTGCTGAAGGGACAACACCATGGATAATATGGTATGATTATCCCGTGATTATTTTTTGCTCTTTTTTTGTTTTTTTTGCTCTCTTTTTGCAGCTTAAACGATTAACAAATGATTATTCTATTGCTGGCAAGGACAAGAGGGAGTATTCTACCGCTTCACCGTCACTTGATTAATTGGACTATGGATAATATCTATAAACCTAAAGAAATAGAAGAACAAGCCCAGCAATATTGGCATAAGAAACAGTCATTTAACGTAACTGAAGATTTAAACAAAGAAAAATTCTATTGTTTATCTATGTTTCCCTACCCTAGTGGAACGCTACACATGGGGCATGTACGAAACTATACGCTCGGGGATGTAATTTCTCGTTATCAACGAGCTTTGGGTAAAAATGTGCTCCAACCCATTGGTTGGGATGCTTTTGGCTTACCAGCGGAAAATGCCGCGATTAAAAATGGCATACCACCTGCAGACTGGACTAGAAAAAATATAGCTGCAATGAAAGAGCAGTTTATGCGTCTAGGCAATGCTTACGATTGGAAAAGAGAAATTACAACCTGTGATCCTGAGTATTATCGTTGGGAACAATGGTTTTTTATACAGCTTTTTGAAAAAGGACTTGTTTACAAAAAAAATGCCGTAGTCAATTGGGATCCAGTAGATCAAACTGTTCTAGCAAATGAGCAAGTAGTTGATGGTAGAGGTTGGCGTTCAGGTGCTCTAGTTGAGCGTAAAGAAATTTCTCAATGGTTTATTAAAATAACCGCTTATGCTGATGAATTACTCTCTTCATTAGATTTACTCGATGAGTGGCCAGCTCAAGTCAAACAAATGCAGCGTAATTGGATTGGCAAATCAATTGGTACTGAGATCGGTTTCACCGTAAATAACTATCCTAAACGTGTAAAAATTTATACCACTCGACCAGATACTTTAATGGGGGCTACGTATATAGCGATAGCCACCGATCATCCTATAGCCAAAGAAGCAGCAGCTCATAACGCTGAGGTCAAAGCATTTCTTGACAGCTGTCAGGGAACAAAAATGGCGGAAGCTGAACTAGCTACAATGGAAAAACGTGGTATAGCAACTGGTATGACTGCGATTCATCCTATAACAGGTAAAGAATTGCCTATATGGGCTGCTAATTTTGTGCTTATGCAATACGGTTCAGGTGCCGTAATGTCAGTACCAGCCCACGATCAAAGAGATTGGGAGTTTGCACAGAAATACAACCTGCCAATGGTGGAAGTAATTAAACCAGAGAATAATCAAGAACACGATTTTACTCAATCTGCTTATACTGGCGAAGGTATCTTAATCAACTCAGAACAGTTTAATAATTTGCACTCTTCGCAGGCAGTTCAATCGATTACTCAATATCTCGAAGAACATGATGCGGGTAAGGCAACTATAAATTATCGTCTCCGCGACTGGGGGGTATCAAGACAACGTTATTGGGGAACACCTATCCCTATGATTATATGTGAACAATGCGGTATTGTTCCTGTTCCTGAAGAAGAGTTGCCTGTAGTACTGCCTGAAAATGTGGAATTTACTGGTTCTGGTTCACCACTGGCTCAATGCAAAGAGTTTATTAATGTTTCTTGCCCCAAATGTGGACAGGATGCAACAAGAGAAACAGATACTTTTGATACGTTTATTGAGTCTTCTTGGTATTACGCTCGTTTTTCCTGCAAAGGGCAAGAAAATGCTATGCTCGATGATAGAGCAAAATATTGGACGCCTGTTGATCAATACATCGGTGGGATTGAGCATGCAGTAATGCATTTACTTTATGCACGTTTTTTCCATAAATTAATGAGAGATGAAGGGTTACTTAATTCGGATGAGCCATTTAAAGCTCTATTAACCCAAGGAATGGTGTTAAAAGATGGACATAAAATGTCTAAGTCACTTGGCAATGTAGTTGATCCTAATCATTTAATTAATACTTATGGAGCAGATACAGCGCGTTTATTTGTCATGTTTGCTGCTCCGCCAGAACAATCATTAGAGTGGTCTGACGCAGCTGTAGAAGGCGCACACCGCTTCCTTAAGCGTATATGGGCGTTTGCTTATCAACATTTAAATATGCTCGTTGATATCAATGATATTATTTTAAGTGGAAATGGGCATATTAATTGGCAAAACACAGAAAGCCGACTAAAAAAATCACGCCATATTGTTCATCATATTCTTGCTCAAGCAACCCATGATTATGATAGAAATCAATTCAATACCGTGGTTTCTGGATGTATGAAGTTATTTAATGAAATTGCAAGTTACTCCATTGAAACTGAGGATGATAAATTCTTCATACATTCTTGTATGAGTATTTTATTAAGACTATTAGCACCTATTACTCCCCATCTTTGTCATGCCTTATGGCAAAGCCTAGGCTTTGAGAAAGCAATTATTGATGCTCCTTGGCCCAGAGTCGATAAGGGGGCTCTCAAAACGGATGAGGTTAATTATGTTGTGCAGGTTAATGGTAAATTAAGAGCTCAGTTTACAGCAAGTGTTGACTCACCAGAAGAAACATTGATTGAAACTGCAAAACAACATGTTCATGAATATCTCGTAGATAAGACGATAAAAAAAGCGATTGTTGTCGCTCATAGACAATTAATTAATTTGGTTATTGGTTGATAATGAAAAGGAGTTTCATTAAGCTTCTTTCGAAACACTACTGTATCGGCGAATTGCTCTGTCGGTACAGTACTCATATCCTCATGTATCTGCGGATAATACGCCCCGGCGCTGAGCTACGTTCGTCCTCTTTCCTCACACAAGCTAATAAGTTTCAAACGAAGTCTAGTATGTTTGGGAAGAAGTTTATTCCATTAATCTTGGCGTTATTTTTATCTTCTTGTGGTTTTCATTTACGCGGTCTTGCTGATGCTCCAGAATGGTTAGATAACGTTTCGATTATTTCAAGAGATGGAAATAAAGAGTTAGTTTCCATCTTAAAATCCCAATTAGAAGGTTATAAAATCAAAGTTAATTCTGATCCTGCTTTTGCTAAATACTGGCTCATTATTAATAAAATTAATTTTCGACAACAAATCGTTAGTATTGGAGCAAGTACCAATCCGCGACAATATCAGCTTATTTTAACTCTTGAATTTATGTTGCAAACATCGAAGGGAGAGATAATAAAGCCACCACGGTTTATTTCAGTAAGCCGCCAACTTACTGTAAATAGTGACCGTATTCTTGGCTCCAGTGATGAAGAAGCCATTTTAATTAATGAAATGAAAAAAGAAGCTGTCCTGCAAATAATTAATCGGCTAAGTCGAAAATAACCATGCAAATAAAACAATCAATGCTGGTACAGCAATTACAAAAAAAAATTGCCCCACTTTATGTTTTAGTTGGACAAGAGCATTATCTTTTAGAAGAAAGTTTATCCACAATTAAGTCAATCATAAAAAAGAATTATGATTGTGATGAAAAAATTTTTGCCATTCAGTCCACAGAAGAATGGGCAGTTGTCACTGAAGAAGCCAGTAATTACTCTCTATTTTCTGAGGTTACTTTACTAAATATTTTTTACGATAAGAAAACTATTGATACCTCCGGGAAAAAAATCATAACGGAATACTTGAACAATAAGTTCTCACATTGCCATGTAATTATCCGAGCACCCAATGTTCCAATGAAACAAATACAGTGGTTATGTACTCATGAGGAAGCTGTTGTTGTAGTTGCTTACCCCTTAAATGTGGACACAATGAAAAGTTGGATAAAAAATCAGCTACAAAAGAACTTCTTAAACTTTGAATCGCAAGTCCCTGATTTAATTTATCATTACACCCAAGGGAACATGCTCGCCTGTGCTCAAGTTATAGAAAAAATTGCTTTGACACATGAACCTAACAGTCAAATTAACTCAAGTGATGTAGCAGAGCATCTATCAGATCAATGTGTTTATACTCTTTTTGAGTTAACAGATGCCTGTTTATTAGGACGAAGTGATAAGGCAATTCACATTTTAAGACAAGCCGCAGAAGATAAAACAGAGGCAACTTTGGTTTTATGGATGCTAACTCAAGAAATAAGATTATTACTGCAATTATTATTCCGAATACAACAAAATATTGATTTTAAAACTGCATGCAGTCAATTAAAAATATGGCCTCAACGCATGGCATTATATCAATCAAGCGTCAAACGAGTAACACCTCTTATTTTAAAGCAATTATTGCAACAGTGTAGATTTATAGACGGACAGATTAAATCTAATTTAAATACTCAAGTCTGGAATTCTTTAGAAAAATTGTCTCTATCTCTATGTTTAGGTGAGTTATGCATTCTATAGCTATTTTCGGGGGTACATTTGATCCTGTTCATGGTGGGCATATACAAGTAAGCTTATCTATTCAATCGCATTTTAATTTTGACTCCTATTTTTTTCTACCTTGTAAAATTCCAGCGCTAAAACCACCAACTCATGCTAGCAATCAACAAAGAATTGAAATGCTTCAACTAGCAATTCAGCCTTACCCGCAATTTCAATTAGACTTACGAGAAATAAAACGTAATACTCCTTCATACATGGTAGAAACTCTATCAAGTTTTAGGTCAGAAAATATAGATGCATCTATAACGTTGATTTTAGGATTTGATGCATTTTTGTCACTAGATCAATGGCATCAATGGCAAAAAATAATTCAGCTAGCAAACCTTTTAATTATCAATAGGAAATCTTTTGCTCATTGTCCTATAGCCAAACCAGTACAAGAATTACTCAATAAGCATGAAACTAAAATGAAAGAAGCCCTGTTGACTCAGAAAGCTGGAGTCATTTACTTATTTAATGCAGGAAATTATGAAATATCTTCTACTGATATCAGACAAGCATTAAGCACAAATAAGCAAACCGAAACCATGCTTCTTCCTAAAGAGGTTTATCGATACATCAAACAACGGGGACTGTATCAATAAGATTTTCGGTTTTATCCACTTCCTTCATCTTTTTTATGAATTCAGGTAAGTGAGCATAAAGCAAATCAACTACTGGATCAAAACGAGCATAAAGCATTGATTCCTTAGAATATTGTTGGTATGGCAAAGAAGTCATTCTCACTGCCAACATAATCAAGGCAACTATAAAAACCCCGCGAATAAAACCAAAAAGCATACCTAAAGTTTTATCTGTCCCACTTAAACCAGTACGCTTTAAAATAAAACTTAATATCGCGTTAATCACACCACCAACAAGTAATGTCGCGAATAAGATGATAATAAACCCTACTGCAGTACGAGCAGATGCCTCTTTGATATATCGTGATAACCAAGGATCCAAACTCTGACTGTAGTTAAAAGCTAGCCATATCGCTAATATCCAAACACATAAGGCTACTAGTTCTTTTACAAAACCTCTAAATAATCCCGTTAATACAGATAAACCAATAACAGCGATGATTGCTATGTCAATCCATTGCAATTGCATAATTAACTAACTCCAGTATTTACAACAAAACCCTTCAATTGCATTGCACTAGCTAATTGAGTTTTGAGTCTAATGACATCTACCTTACGTGGCGAATGTCCTACATATACTTTATAAACCGCATTCCCTCTTCCGCTAGGAATTTTAACAAAATTTGCTTTATAGCCTTTTACTCGTAATTTATTTACTAAGGCTTGCGCATTAGTCATTTGGGAGAAAGAAGCTAATTGAAGAGCATAAATATCTCTTTTGATGGCTGGTTTTATATTGGCTCTAGCGATTTGCTTATTAGCCGCTGAGTATGCAACTTGGGTACGATGTTTTATAGGTTTAGAGTTCATAGCAACTTTAGGAGCTGCTTTTTGTTGTTTTAACGCAACGTTCATAGGTTGCTTGATAGCATGAGACTGCGCAACGGGCTGAACAGCAGCCTTTTTAACTATTGTCTTTGCAGTATGGCTAGCTGCTTCATTTAAAGCCAAGTGAACAGGTTCTGCCTTAATTCCTGAGTTAACAGCATTGGCAATTTCCTCTGTTTGCTTTTCATTAAGAGTTGCAGACTTAACCGGTTCTGCTTTGACCAACTCAGTTAACTGTCTTTCTTCAGACACAGGTTTAATTTCTACCTTGGCCACTTTAATTGTCTTAAACATTTCTTTTTCATCAGTTAAGACCACATCTGGAGCTATCGGTTTTTGTGGTAATTTGACATTGACGCTCATGTTATGATCAAGATTCTGACTTGATTTTTTCATTACTGCCGGAGCAAAAATTGCTCCCAACGAAATAATAACAGCTAATCCAATTAAACGGTGTTTAAGTTTCTCATCCATTTCCAGTTTCATAAAGTCTCCTTCTGCTCCAAAATGTTATGTTGGGCAGCCATTACATGACCAACCGTAAAAAATGACCCATAAACCACAATTAAGTCTCCAGCCACAGCTTGATCTAAAGCAGCTTGAAAAGCAATAAAAGGGTTAGTATAACAGATGTCCACAAATATTTCTGCATCTACAAATCGCGTAATTAATAGCTCTGCACTAGAAGCACGTTTGCTGTCCAACCGAGCTGGATACCATAGATCAACACAAGCCTTTAAAGGAGTAATCAGCCCTAAAATGTCTTTGTCTTTTAAAGCAGAAAAAACAGCATGTACCCTCCCTTTTTTTTCCATTTTTTTTATGGCCTCAGCCAATAATCTAGCCGATTGTGCATTGTGGGCAACATCATATAAGACACTAATAATGTCTTGCTGGTATTGTAATCTACCCGGTAAATATACTCTATCCAATGCAATATAAAAATGTTCTTGTGCTACAGGAAGATCTTGTTGTAATAAAAAGCAGGCCATAATCGCTGCTGATGCAGATTTTAACTGTATCCGAGGCCTGGGTAATTCCTTAAAATTTCTTGATGCACTACAAAACTCCCATTTAATTCCTTGCTCTTGTGCAGAAAAATCTCTTCCCCAGAAATAACCAGGGGCAACTATCTCATTTGCTCTATTAAGAATGCTAGAGGGAGGATTACTATCTGCATAAATAAAGGGCTTACCTTGACGCAAGACCCCTGCTTTTTCATAACCGATGGACTCAAGGGTATTGCCTAAAAACTGCTCATGATCGTAATCTATAGTAGTGATAATTGACAAATCAGCATCAACTATATTCGTTGCATCTAATCGCCCTCCTAAGCCTACCTCAAGAATAATGACATCTAAATCCTGTTGCTTAAAGTATAATAATGCAGCAAGAGTAACCATTTCAAAATAGGTAAGAGGTATTTGTCCACGAATTTCTTCAATAAAACAAAATGATTGGCATAATGCCTCATCGGAAATAGGAGTTAAATTAACTCGAATCCGCTCATTAAAATGAATTAAATGAGGAGATGTATAGGCCCCAACCTTGTAGCCAGAAGTATGATAAATCATTTCCAACGCACTAACAGTTGATCCTTTACCATTAGTGCCTGCAACAATAATGACATTACAGTCATGCTTATGGGCATTGATTTTTTTTGCAACTTCCAATATTCGCTCTAGGCCTAATTGGATTTCATGGAGATGTCTATGCTCCAGATCTAATAGCCACTGATTAAGATTCCATTTAGTCCAAGGCTTTTGCAAAAAAACTCTCCATACCTTGATGCGTTAATTTAGATACTAATTCAGAGATTGTAGGACGAAGTTGTTTACGTTCAACGATCATATCAATATGGCCATGTTCTAATAAGAACTCACTTCGCTGAAATCCTTCTGGTAAAGTCTGACGTACCGTTTGTTCAATTACTCTTGGACCCGCAAAACCAATCAATGCATTAGGTTCTGCAATAATGACATCGCCAAGACTAGCAAAGCTTGCTGAAACACCACCCATAGTGGGATCAGTTAAAACAACAATAAAAGGAAGGCCAGTCTCTGCAAATTTAGCAAGAGCAGCAGAAGTTTTAGCCATTTGCATCAAAGAAAATAATCCTTCTTGCATTCTGGCACCACCACTCGCAGTAAAGCAAATATAGGGTCTATTTTCGGCTGTAGCCACGTTTACCGCACGTACAAACTTCTCACCGACAGTAGCTCCCATAGAACCACCCATAAAATTAAACTCAAAAGCACTAACAATAATAGGTAGTTGAGACAAAGTACCCTTAACCACAACCAAAGCTTCCTTTTCCCTTGTCGCTTTCTGAGCTTGAGAAATTCTATCTTTATATTTTTTTGAATCTCTAAATTTCAATCTATCTTGAGGTTCTAAATTTGCTGCGATTTCCTCCTGACCGCCCTCATCGAGAAACTGAGCAATTCTGACACGAGCAGAGATGCGATGATGAAAATTACATGAAGGACAAACCATTAAATTTTTTGTCAACTCAGTACTATAAAGAACCTCATTACAACCCAAACATTTAACCCACAACCCCTCGGGAACCCCTTTCTTTTGTGAGGTTTCTGTCCTTATTCTTGATGGTAACAGTTTTTTAAACCAGCTCATAAATTAGAACCTATATGTAAAATCGGTTTATAGTATACACTGAAATAAACATATTCCTAATATCTCTCAATAGATGAATTAGGTTATCATCCAAGTTCATAGTAGCTATTCCTTAAATATATTAAGGTACGTTTATTGCTCACCTAATTTACTGACGAAAGTCGGTATCCACTTGTTTTACAAGAGTGATAAAGGCCGACTCCTAATAAGTCACCCAAAATGTACAAGTAATAGACTAAAATACATTTTTAACACATGCTGTTTATTTTAATAACACAATGATTCTATTAATCTATTTTTCTCTTTTTTTTAAAAAAAACAGGTAAAACCCTAAAGTTTTTTCCAGCATTTCCGATAACTTCATTGGGTACGGTAAATTCCTTCAAAAAGAATTTACTTAACTTAAATGTCCCAAACCAGGGATTCAGGTCTGAGGAGACTAAAATCATGGCACAAGTAATAAATACAAACGTTACGTCGCTTATGGCGCAGCGTAACTTAAATGTTTCAGCGAACGCGATGCAAACATCAATACAACGCTTATCATCTGGCCTGAGAATTAATAGCGCTAAAGATGATGCGGCGGGTTTGTCTATTTCACAACGAATGACTGCACAAATTCGTGGTATGGACCAAGCAGTTAGAAATGCGAATGATGGTATTTCTCTTGCTCAAGTTGCTGAAGGAGCAATGCAAGAAACTACTAACATTCTACAACGTATGCGAGAACTAGCAGTACAATCAGCAAATGCCACCAACAACTCAAGTGATAGACAATCCATTCAAGATGAAATTAGCCAGCTACAAAGTGAGTTGGATCGTGTTGCTTTCGATACACAATTTAACGATCAAAGAATTCTCGATGGTTCTTTCACTAATGCCAGCTTCCAAGTAGGCGCTAATGCCAATCAAACAATTACTTTTAGTATTGGTAACGTGCAATCTTCTGCTATAGGTTCAATCGCGTCTCAAACAGGTACTCAAGTAAGCAATGTTGCGACAACAGATCTAACTATTAAAGTTGGAAATGGTTCAACAGTCTCAATTGACAGTTCCGCTAGTTATGCTGGTGCAGCTAATGGACAAGATGCAACTTCTGCTTATGCTAAAGCAGCTGCTATCAATGAAGCGGGAATTACAGGGCTTTCTGTTACTGCGATTACACAAGGCTCTCAAGCTGTTGGAACGATTGGTCACGGTGGCGCCACTGATACTTATAACCTAACCCTAAACGGAGTTGAAATATTTAATGGCGAATCAGTTACAAACGGTCTCAGCAATGTTGCGTTAAGAGACGCCATTAACTCCGCTGCTTCTCAAACTGGAGTTGTTGCCTCTCTCTCTGGTAGTAGTATTACTTTAACAGCTGCCGATGGACGAAATATAACTGTTTCTGAAAGTGGAACCAACTTCGTAGCTGGTACAGATGGTATTTCTGTTACAGGTGGAGCCTTTGATCCAGCAACATCTCCACTACGAGGCCAATTAACTTTAAGTGCTACAGAATCTATAACTTTAGGTGGTACTGTAGCTAATGATGGTTTAAGCACGTTCATTGCTAAAGACTCTCTTGGTATTAATTCAATTGATGTGAGCACAGCGGATGGAGCACAAACAGCTATCCAACGAATTGACTCCGCAATTGATAGTGTAGATTCAAGTCGCGCAGCAATCGGCGCTATAGAAAATCGTCTCGATTTTACTATATCAAACCTACAAAACGTATCAGATAACTTATCAGCTGCTCGAAGTCAAATTCAAGATGCTGATTATGCGGCTGAAACAGCATCTTTAACTAAGAACCAAATCCTACAACAGGCAGGAACAGCGATGCTGGCTCAAGCAAACAGCTTGCCACAATCCGTTCTTTCCTTACTAGGTCACTAGTATCTAACAAACACAGTGTGGTAATACCGCACTGTGTTTTATTTATATTCTACTAGCTATAGGATATAAAAGGAGTAAGAATGGATATAAAACCTCTACAACCAATTAATACCACGATTCAGGCTGATTCATTAAAATTGGCTAATGGAACTATTGAAAATAGAGAGAGAAGTAACTTGCCCGATAATTATGTAGATGCTGAAACCAAACATGCTTTGGATAGTGCTACAGGATTACTTCAAACCATTGTTACTGATAAATTATCCGATAAAGTCATTCGCAAAATGCCATCCGATGAATATTTACATTTATTAAGCTTGCTTGATGAGATTATTAATGGTTCTATAGATAAGCATGTCTAATAAATCAGACTTTTTATTTTGAGACAATACACCTAATTAACAAACTCAGGCTTATGGGAAATTAACTTTAGGCTCCCCTCATAAGTCTTAACCATAGATAAGGGATACTATGAGTTTATCATCTCCAGGCATTGGATCAGGTCTTGATGTTAAAGCTATTGTAGAGGCTATAGTAAAGGCAGAAATTGCTCCCGCTAAATCAAGACACGATAAAAGATTAGACAGCGTTAATACCGAGTTATCTGCTGTTGGGCAATTAAAAAGCTCGTTATCCAGTCTACAAGAAACCTTATGCACTCTATCAGACATTGATGAACTCTATACTAAAAAGTTTACTTTAAGTGAACAAGGATATCTCTCTGCTACTCTTACTAGCCAAGCAGCAAAGGGTACCTATCAAATTGCTGTACAGAATCTAGCACAACAACAAACATTGGCTACAGGTTATTTTGCTAGCGATACCACGAGTATCGGATCTTATGGAACAATGACCATCAATTTTGGTACTTACAGCTCCAATAACAGCACATTTACTCCCAACTTAGCTGCTACGCCAGTTACCATTAATATTTCTGCAGATAATAATAGTCTTAGTGCTGTTTGTAATGCTATTAATAATTCAAACTCGGGTGTGATAGCAACCATAATAGAAGACAGTGGCGGGGCTCGATTAACATTAAGCTCCAAAGAAACAGGAGAAGCTTATGCTATGCAAATTAGTGGCAGTATAACCGCATTAAATTATGATCCCACAACAGGAGTTAACTCATTAACTCAAACCATGGCAGCCCAAAATAGCACTATTCTTCTAAATGGACTAACCATCAGCCAAAATAGCAATCAATTAGAAAATGTTATTAATGGAGTAACACTTAATTTAACAGGAGCTACACAAGGCACCACTATTAGCATGACTATTGATGATAATCAGGATCAGTTAACTAATTTGATTAATGATTTTGTCAAAAAATATAATGACACGATTAGCCTCTTAACTAACATGACGGGATATAACAAAGAAACAAAGCAAAGAGGTATATTCCAAGGAGATCCACAATTCAGGAATTTAAAGCTTAATCTTACTCGATGGGCTACTGCTCCATTAACCAATAGTACCAATGCCATTCAAGCTTTGGCTGATATAGGGATTAAAACAAACAAGCAAGGACTTCTTCAAATTAATCAAGAAGAGTTTAAACAAGCTTTAGAAGGAAATTACAATGCAATTGGAGCATTGTTTGCCAAAACGGCTACTGCAACTGATGGTGCTATTAGCGTACAAGCTGTAGGTAAAAAGGCACCCGCCGGAACCTATGCCGTTGACCTAATAGAATTTATTCCTGGAGTAAGTATGTCAGGAACTATCGGCTCCTATGAGGCAACTTCTAGTGATGGCCAGACCTTACATGGAAGTGATGTACTTGTGTCCCTCACCTTGGATGTTTCTGGAGGCCCATCTGGACCTCGAGGAAATATTATCATTAATGATGGAATAGCTGTTCTATTGGATCAATTAATAGATTCATACCTGGATAGCAAAAGGGGCGATTTGACCCAAAGAAATTCACAATTAAACAAAGAAATCGACAAATTGGAGCATGAACAAGAACGAATTGATATGCGTAAAGAGCAAGTCGAAAAAAGGTATATGCGTCAGTTTCAAGCATTAGACCTTTTAATTAGTGATATGCAATCAGTAAGCAGTGCTCTTACCCAATTAATGGAAACGCTACCTAAATTAAAAGTAAAATAATAAGAGAGCAATGTTATGAAAAACCCATATAAAAATGTTCTAAATCAATATAAATCAATAGAGTTACAAACTCGAGTGGATACAGCATCGCCTCACGAGCTCATTGATTTATTACTGCAAGGGGCAAGAACGCATATCGCTACGGCGCAAGGTAATATTCAACGCAACCAGATAAAAGAAAAAGGTGAACATATAGGTAAGGCATTAAGTATTATTGAAGGATTAAAATCAAGCCTCAATTATGAAGATGGTGGCGAAATCGCAACAAATTTACTAAAGCTATATGACTATATCCAGACCATACTACTAAAAGCCAACTTAAAAAATGATGAAAATTTATTAGCAGAATCTAATTTATTATTGGCCGAAATTCATCAAGCCTGGCAATCGATTGGTTCTACTCAAGGACAAACAGAAACAAGCTCTGAATTATAGAAAGAGTATAAAGTTATTTTTTAAGTTGCCGCTAATAAAGATACAACGAATCCAAATTGAAATCATTATGAAAAAACTTATGATATCAATAGTTACTTTGTTGTATCTAATAGTCGCAAGTTCTATGAGTTTTGCTTACACGAGATTTGGCGAAAGACTATGTGATACTCAAGCCTATTTTTGTATGAAAATCAAGCATGGAGAGTCTTGGGATAGTCTTTTTCCAAATGTTGAAGAGAGAGATATTGTCAAACGAGTTAATCGTATGAATATCAGCCTACGTCAAGGAATGACCATAGCCGTACCTAAAAACATTGATCGTCTCACTGTCTATGACGTTTCCCCATTCCCTCGATATATAGAATCAACTGGTGAAAAAACAATTTACGTCAGTCAAAAAAAATTAGCTTGGGGAGCTTATGACGAAGACGGCGAATTACTTTGGTGGGGTCCAATTTCATCAGGTATAGGTAAATGCAATGTCACTGGCGGTTGTGCTACTCCTACAGGCTCATTTAGGGTTATTAGAAAACAAGATATTGACTGTGTATCTACCGTTTTTCCTAGAAGAACGAATGGAGAAAGTGGTGGTGCCTTAATGCCATATTGCATGCACTTTTTCAGAGGATATGCACTGCACGGAAGTTATGAAGTTCCAGGTTATAGAGCAAGTCATGGCTGCATTAGAATGTTTATTGAGGATGCACGCTGGTTCAATGAGGAATTTGTAGATGTTCCTGGTGGTGGTATGAGAGGAACTAGAGTAGTGGTTGATTCAGCGGACGATCCTAATGAGCAATGATGAACCTCTTACATAACTTAGTGTCTCCCCCACTACCCCACGCCCAGGACCAGTGCTCAAGCTCCAAACTCTATCGAGATCATAGCAACTCCCACCTTGAATGTCTTGTGCCAACAAGTAGGGTACCCTACTTGTAATCTAGCTTGTAAGAGAAGATAGGAATTATGGACAATCAATTTTATCTAGTGAAATTTATATTTTTGTATGCTAACGTATAAAACAACTTTGTGACTAAAAAAAATGCATTAATATTCAAACAGCATGATATAAAAAAGATAGTATGAATTGAATGTATGAAATGCTTGCTGATTAGGCAAGAAGTCTATTC
>DAIAOV010000011.1:25048-48923 GCA_027437055.1 Legionella sp.
AATCAGGAGAATTTATAATAATGGCTCATTATAATATGCAGGCTGAATCTATAGAAAAGACAGGGATAAAATCATTCTTGCCTTGGATGGTATGGGGCTTGGGTTGTTTATTTTATTTTTATGAATGCCTCTTACAAGTATCGCCTAGCGTAATGAGCAATGAATTAATGAGAGATTTTGCAGTTACCAGTCAAACTTTAGGTATTTTATCAGGGATCTACTTTTATTCTTATGCAGCGATGCAATTACCCGGTGGAGTAATGATGGATTATTTTGGGCCTCATAGGCTGCTTACCGTAGCAACATTAGTATGCGCAGTGAGTACCATAGCCTTTGGTCTTACTAATAGTTTTTTCATGGCATGTGTTGCGAGATTAATGATAGGTTTTGGTTCTGCTTTTGCAGCTGTTGGTACCATGAAACTCGCTGCTAATTGGTTTTCACCACATCGTTTCGCCTTATTAACTGGCCTCATGGTCACCATAGGAATGATGGGTGCAATTGGTGGTGAAGCTCCTTTAGCGATGCTTATTGATGCCTTTGGCTGGCGTCACAGCATGATCATTATGGGATGTATTGGTATTGTTTTAACCGCATTAATCGTATTGATAGCAAGAGATACACCTAAAGATTATAATTCTAATGTACACCCCCACATTGAAGAAGAGCATTTACTTCCTAGTCTGATGACATTAATAAAAAATAAACAATTATGGCTAGTAGCCTTATATGGAGGCCTGATGTATATGGCAACCCCCGTCTTTTGCGGACTTTGGGGCGTTCCTTTCTTAATGAACAAAATGCAAATTGCCAAAGCCACGGCGGCCAATTACGTTTCTCTAGTCTTTATAGGTTGGGCCATTGCTAGTCCATTATGGGGAATTTATTCTAATAAAATAGGTTTACGTAAACCTCCGATGTATATAGGCTGCGTCGGTGCTTTAATTTGCTCCACCCTCTTTATCTTTGCACCAATTACATCCTCTTTTTATATGGAATTTTTATTATTTATCTTTGGAATCTTTTCTGCGGGTTTTCTACCTGCTTTTACCGTAGCTAAGGAATTATGTAACAGAAAGTACGTCGCTACTGGATTAAGTTTTATGAACATGATGAATATGGTTGGAATTGCAATAGCCCAACCGCTAATTGGTTATATTCTTGATAAGATGTGGGCAGGTGAAATGGTTGGAACAGTCAGAATGTATCCTTTGCACGCTTATCACACTGCATTATCAATTCTTCCTCTTGGTATGCTCATTGCCTTGCTTATTTTGCCAAGGATTAAGGAAACCTATTGTCAAAGTGTCCATGAATGAATAGCAAAATGCAATAATAGATCTCCTAGATGGATCTTTATGCTACAATAAGCATCTTTAAAAACTTGCTGCAGGGAGGCAAGTGTTCAAAGGAATGGAGTGAATAGTTATTAACATCGCTTTAATAAAGTAGAACTAATATGGCTAAAAAATTATATATTAAAACAAATGGCTGCCAAATGAATGAATACGATTCGACAAAGATGGCGGAAGTATTATATGAATCACATGGTTTGGTCAAAACAGATCAAGTGGATGAAGCAGATGTAATATTACTTAATACGTGTTCCATTCGAGAAAAAGCTCAAGAAAAGGTATTCTCACAACTTGGACAATGGCGTGAATATAAAGCTAAAAATCCACATGTAGTTATCGGCGTTGGCGGTTGTGTTGCCAGTCAAGAAGGAGCAGAGATTGTTAAAAGAGCTCCTTTCGTAGACGTAGTATTTGGCCCCCAAACACTACATAGACTTCCAGCATTACTTAATGAACGCATTGAAAAGAATAAGCCTGTTGTTGATATCAGTTTTCCTGAAATAGAAAAATTTGATCACTTACCCGCTCCACGAGCTGAAGGGCCAACAGCTTTTGTCTCTATTATGGAAGGTTGTAGCAAATATTGCAGCTTCTGTGTTGTTCCCTATACGCGAGGCGAGGAAATCAGTAGACCATTTGACGATGTTCTAGCTGAGTGTTATCAATTAGCTATCCAGGGTGTAAGAGAAATTAATCTACTTGGCCAAAATGTTAATGATTATCGTGGTCCAATGGAAAATGGTGAAATTGCTGACCTGGCTTTGTTAATTCACTACATGGCAGCAATAGATGGAATAGGAAGGATTCGTTTCACCACCTCCCATCCTCTAGCATTTTCAGACAATTTAATTAATGCTTATGCTGAAGTTCCAGAGCTAGCAAATCATTTACATTTACCAGTGCAAAGTGGTTCAGACCGAATATTAGGTTTGATGAAACGAGGTTATACTGCTTTAGAATTTAAATCCAAAATTAGAAAGCTACGAAAAGTACGGCCAGATATCCGGCTCTCCACTGATATTATTGTAGGTTTTCCTGGTGAAACAGACAAAGACTTCCAAGATACCATGGATCTCGTACATGAAATTGGCTTCGATACCTCATTTAGTTTTATTTATAGCCCCAGACCAGGTACTCCTGCTGCTAATTTGCCAGATGAAACTCCTTTGGATGTAAAAAAACAAAGACTACAAATTTTACAAAACAGGCTGTTATTACAAGCGTCTCGCTACAGTCAATCAATGGTAGGCAGCAATCAGCGAATTTTAGTCACCGGCTTCTCTAAAAAAGACAATCAACAATTGGCTGGTCGTACTGAATGTAATCGTGTGGTTAATTTTGATGGACCAGAGCATTTAATAGGTCGATTTGCTACTATTCAAATTAGTGAAGCACTACCTAACTCTTTAAGAGGCCGCCTCATTGAAACTGAGACACAAGCAGTCTAATGATAGAACACCTACAAAAACAAATAACAATCCCTCGCGAGTATCATAGTCAACGTGTTGATAGTGTGCTCGCGCAGTTGTTGCCAGAATATTCACGCTCACAAATTAGCAATTGGATCAAAACCGGCTCGGTTACCTTAAATCATAAGCTTTGTAAACCTAAAGACAAAACTATGGACGGAGATCTAATTCAAATCAACGTCGATTTTATCAAACCCGAGACAGATTTTAATCTTTGTGAACCTGAAAACATCCCTCTTCAAATCGTTTATGAAGATGAGGACTTACTGGTATTGAATAAACCTTCTAACTTAGTAGTACACCCAGGAGCTGGAAACAAAAATCACACGTTAGTTAATGCCCTACTCCATCATTCCCCGGTTTTACATCATTTACCACGAGCAGGAATTATTCATCGCTTGGATAAAGATACTACAGGTTTATTAGTAGTTGCCAAATCGCTTACGGCTCACACCTCGTTAATACGACAGATGCAAGCGCGCGAGATTCAACGTCATTATATTACCTTGGTACAGGGGCATATTATTTCTGGAGGCACTATTGATACTGGTTTTGGCCGACACCCCAGAAATCGATTAAAAATGACGGTTACTGAACAGGGGCGACAAGCTATCACTCACTATACAGTGAATAAGCAGTACCAAGATTTTACTTTATTAGATGTTGCCCTTATGACTGGACGTACGCATCAAATCAGAGTGCATTTAGCCTATATTAACCATCCAGTCGTTGGCGATCAGCTCTATGGCGGGCGCATGCGCTTTCCAGCAAATGCAGATGAACAGTTAAAAACTGTACTACAGCAATTTAAAAGACAAGCACTACATGCCCGTTTTATTGCCTTTTATCATCCTGAAACGGAGGAACAATTGACATTTGAAGCTCCTTTACCTGATGATTTTGAATTGCTACTCAATACTCTGGATCAACATTATGAATACTAAATTAGCAAATTGGCCTGCCCCTCAAAATATTACAGCGCTAAGTACCACTCGCCTTTCTGGATTTAGTCAGCCTCCTTATGATTTTAACAATCTTGGGTTGCATGTTGGTGATAATGAACAACAAGTGAAAAAAAATAGACAGCAATTAAAAGAACTTTTGCATCTGCCCGCTGAGCCCATATGGCTAGAACAAACGCATAGTGCAACGTGTATTATCGCTGAAAAAGAATCTAATCGTGATGCAGATGCAGCCATTAGTCACTCTTATTTGCATCCCCTTGTAATCCTCACCGCGGACTGCCTCCCTATTATGCTCTGTAATATTCAAGGAAATGAAATTGCTGCTATTCATGCAGGATGGAGAGGATTATTTAACGGTGTAGTAGAAAACACTCTGAGTAAAATGAATAGCCTATCGTCAGATCTTTTAGCATGGATAGGACCGTCTATCTGTCAACAATGCTATGAAATTGGCGAGGAGGTTTACAATGCTTTTACCACTAAATACCCAAAAAGCAAAATCGCTTTTGAGCCTAGAAACTCAAAATGGTTAGCTAATTTACCTAAAATTGCTGAAATTGTTCTTAACTCTCAAGGTATTCAATCTGTTTATCAATCAGGTTTTTGTACTTTCGAGTTAAAAAATGAGTTCTATTCCTATCGTCGAGAATCACAAACAGGTAGAATAGGCACTTTAATATGGTTTAATGATCAACCTCAGGATTAATAACTATGATAACTCGCATAAAACTACTTATAACTATCTTGCTCTTATTAGTGGCACCTTTTGCCTATTCGGCAGAACCACCTAGTATGCCCAGCATGGCCCCTGTCTTGAAAAATATAATGCCTGCAATCGTTAACGTAGCTGTCCAAGGCTATTTACCTAGCGATGCGATTCCTCCTGGAAGTGCTGGAAACGAAGAAGAAAGTCAACCCAATAACAGACAGCCACAATCGAGAATGCCGGAAAAAGGCCGTAAATTTGAAAGTATTGGCTCAGGAGTAATCATTGACCCTAACAATGGTATAATTATTACTAATGATCACGTAATACGTAATGCTACTCTAATTACAGTCACTCTACAGGACGGTAGACGTTTGAAAGCGCGCTTGATTGGAGGAGATAGTGAAACCGACCTAGCAGTGCTTAAAATTGATGCTAAAAATCTAAAATCTCTTGATGTTGGTGATTCAGATAAGCTGGAAGTAGGTGATTTCGTCGTAGCTATCGGAAATCCCTTTGGCTTAAATAGCTTTGGGAATAGTCAATCTGCTACTTTCGGTATAGTCAGCGCATTAAAAAGAAGTGATTTAAATATTGAAGGAGTTGAAAACTTTATTCAAACAGATGCTGCTATTAATCCAGGAAACTCTGGTGGTGCTTTGGTGAATGCGAAAGGAGAATTGATAGGTATCAACACTGCTATTCTTTCTCCCTATGGTGGTAACGTAGGAATTGGTTTCGCTATTCCTATTAATATGGTTAAAGACGTTACACAGCAAATCATAAAATTTGGTTCTATTCACAGAGGATTAATGGGTATATTTGTTCAGCATCTTACCCCTGAATTAGCCCAGGCTATGGGTTACCCTGAAGATTTTCAAGGAGCGCTAGTATCACAAGTAAATCCTAATTCACCAGCAGAGCTTGCAGGTTTAAAAGCCGGAGATATTATTACTCAAATTAATGATACCAAAATAACTCAAGCGACTCAGGTGAAAACAACAATTAGCCTGTTAAGAGTTGGCTCCACGGTTAAAATAATAGTTGAACGCGACAACAAGCCTTTAACTTTAAGTGCTGTGGTTACTGATATTAAAGCTCATGAGCAAAAGCTACAGTCGAATAATCCATTCCTTTATGGATTAGCTCTGAGAACTTTCGAACAAGAATCTCCTCCTCACGGTAATGTGATTGGTGTTCAAGTTGTAGGTGCATCAGAAAACAGTGCTGGATGGCGCGCCGGTATAAGACCTGGTGATATAATAATATCAGCGAACAAAAAGCCAGTTACAGATGTTAAATCGCTGCAAACTATAGCTCAAGAGAAGAAGAAAGAATTACTTGTTCAAATATTACGTGGCCCAGGCGCTATGTATCTCTTAATTATCTAATTTCTCTTTCTGTCGGGCAATTTGTTGCCCGACCTACCTTATATTATAGCCGTAGGTTGGGCAACAAATTGCTCAAGGGCGCACTCATAACAAATTTAATATCTTTTGTCGGGTAATTTGTCATCCGACCTACATTTAAATCTATTGTTAGGATAATCATAATAACTAACTCTCTAATTATGGATCAGTGAACAAATAAAATCACAAATGCCCAATACAAATACAATTGATAACCTAATATACATACCATCAATAAAAAATATAAAAAAAGTCTTTAATTTGCTTGACATATCCCACTGAAAACGACAAAATCACGCCTCTCATGGCTATGTAGCTCAGCCGGTTAGAGCGCGGCACTCATAATGCTGAGGTCGGTGGTTCGAGTCCACCCATAGCCACCATCCTTTCAAGTGAAAATCTAAAAAAATCCTCTAGTTAGTTGTCAAAAAAGCTATGGTTACTCGCTAATTTTAGTTATTATGTTAACTCCTAGGACTTTTCGGTTTTTCAATGCGCTCGATAGTAGTTTTATTTTTTATTCTGCTTTTGTCTTCAATGACTTATGCTAATGATATAAACATTTCTACCGTAACCAAAAATGGTAATACCCTTTTTTATCTTCAAGCTGGTGCGTTCAATTTAGAAAAGGATGCCAAGCTTCGCCAAGAAGAATTAGCGAAATTGGTAACACAAGAAATAGAAATAAAAAACCTAGCGGATAAAAGTCTTTACCTCGTTCAAATTGGCCCTATTAATGATTACCAAACAGCAAGAGCGTTAAAAGATAAGTTGTCTCAAAAAGGAAACTCGCCACAAATTCCTTCTATTACAGAACAAAAGTCATCTTTAAATGTAAGTCAAACACCTAAAAGTTCAGAGCCAACGCCCGCCCTACCAGCTAACAGCAAATTATGGAATTTAAGGAATGCTGACATACGAGCAGTAATAACAGAGGTATCACGCGTCACTGGTAAAAATTTTGTTATTGATCCCCGGGTCCAAGGAAAAATTTCCATAGTTTCCTCAACCCCTCTATCCAATAATGAATTATATCAAGTATTCCTTTCCGTACTGCAAGTATCAGGATACGCTGCTATTCCGAGTGGTGATATCATCAAAATTATCCCTAATATCGATGCCAAAACTCAGTCATCTGATCAAATCAATGAGCTTAAAAATCCTCCTAAAGGGGATGATATGATGGTTGCCGTTGTACCTGTTCACTATGTTCCTTCCGAACAACTGGTACCCGTTCTTAGACCATTAATGCCTCAATGGAGTAGTGTTTCAGCATACGCACCATCTAATATGCTCATCTTATCTGGGCGGGCTAATAACATTAAAAGTCTGGCTCATATCATTAAACAAGTGGACAGCTCTTCTGCTAATGGTATCGATATGGTTCCGTTAAAGCATGCATTAGCTATGGATATTGCTAATACATTAAAAGATCTTGTCAAAACTCAACCAGGCCTGGGTAATAGAACACAAATAACCATAGCTGCAGATGATAGATCAAATGCTATTTTAGTGAGTGGAAATAAAACTGACCGAATTAGACTACGTATGCTCATATTAAGATTAGACCGAGAAAGCTCATCAGGACTTAATAGCAACACGCAAGTAGTTTATTTAAACTATTTAAGAGCAGAAGACTTAGTTCCCATTCTTGGTGGTATTGCTCAAGCAAACTTTAGCGGTAATGTAGGAACAACTATCGGAACGATTACAAGGCCTGCATTAGACAGCACTAATCCCGCATCAAGCATCGCTAATGGTAGTAGTTCATCAGATGGACAAAATATGTTATCCAGCACGCCATCACCTCAGCCCCCAACAAATCCTTCAGGCGCCACAGGGAACACTACTTCGGCCAATACACAAAACGAAGGAACAACCAAACCATCAGTACAAATTATTGCTGAACCGAATACGAATTCAATTATTATCAATGCACCGGCATCAATTATTCGTATTTTAAGAAATGTCATTCAACAATTAGATATCAAACCAGCACAAATATTAATTGAAGCTTTAGTGGCAGAGGTAAATCAGGTTGATGTAAATAATCTTGGTATAGAATGGGGCTCTGATTCACAAACAGGAAACGCCAAAGATTTTAGGCCTGGTTTTGCTATTATTAACTCCAAAACCAGTACTAGTGATTTGCAAGCCCAGATTTATGCTCTAGCGCGACAAAACAAGGCAAATATTTTGTCAACTCCCTCTGTAGTGGTATTAGATAACCGTCAAGCCAAAATATTAGTTGGTAGACAGGTTTCTGTAGCCTCAACCAGCTATCCTAACAATGCAGGGGGCACAACGACAGCAAGTCCTTTTACCACCTTTAACCGCGTCAACGTCGCATTGCACTTGTATGTAAGACCACAAATTACCCGTGGCCAAGGAATTCAAATGCAAATAGACCAAGGAAACGATACGCTGGATCCTACAAGCGCTCTTGATAACACGACCAATCCAACGTTTAGAATTAGCAGTATAGTCACCTCAGTACATGTTGAAAGTAGTGATATAATTGTATTAGGTGGGTTGATTCAAGATAGTTTGGGCAATGATGATAATAGATTACCTATTTTAGGAGGAATACCTGGTGTAGGTCGATTATTCCAACACAATATTCGTACCAGGGATAAGCGAGTTCTAATGGTATTTATTAAACCTATTATCCTACGTAATGAGCGTGATAACCTGCATGTAACAGGATCAAAATATAATGATGTAAGACAGTATCAATTGGATTGGTTACGCTCTCAAGAAATTTATGCGCAAAATAATAATGAAACGGTATTACCTCCATGGTCACAAGAACCTTTGCCTAGACCATTTACTCATCCACCTGCACCATCTCAAATGACTAAATGAGGCTTGCTGTGGACAGTGAAGAAAAATTACATCGATTACCTTATAGTTTCGCGAAAAACAATGGGGTTGTCGTAGGTGAAATGAAAGAGGATGAAATCCTCATTTATCATTTAGCCAATGCATCGCTAAACGCATTAGCTGAAGTACAACGCTTGTTACAATGCAAGTTACACTTAGAAAAAGTTGATGAAAAAACATTTCAACAACACTTGGCTCATACTTATCAGTCAAAATCATCAATACTCGATGCTGCAGAAGGAATGGAGGAAGATATGGATCTTTCTCTACTGGCGAGCCAACTTCCAGTAAGTGAAGACTTATTAGAAAATCAAGATGATGCCCCTATTATAAGATTATTGAACGCTCTTTTTACTCAGGCAATCAAGCAAAAAGCTTCGGATATTCATATTGAAACCTATGAAGATAAGGTCTTGGTTCGCAACCGCATTGATGGTGTGCTCCATGAAGTATTAGAAATTCAGCGCGCTATTGCTCCTTTAGTCATTTCTCGGGTTAAGGTCATGGCTAAACTAGACATTGCAGAGAAACGCATACCTCAAGACGGTCGAATCTCGTTAAGAATTGGTGGACATAATATTGATGTTCGTGTGTCTACCCTGCCATCCAATCATGGGGAACGTGTGGTATTAAGGATATTAGATAAACAAGCAGCTCAATTAGATTTAAGTCTTTTAGGGATGCCTCAATCCACACTAAAGACTATAAGGAAAATGATAGCAGAACCTCATGGAATTATACTGGTGACCGGTCCAACAGGCTCAGGGAAAACTACATCATTATATGCCATGTTGACTGAACTCAATGAAGTAACTCGCAATATTCTAACTATAGAAGACCCCATAGAATATGATCTAGAAGGAATAGGTCAAACACAAGTGAATACTAAAGTTCAAATGACTTTTGCTAAAGGATTAAGAGCTATTTTAAGACAAGATCCCGACGTAGTCATGATCGGAGAGATTCGTGATTTAGAAACAGCTGAAATTGCGGTACAAGCCAGTTTGACAGGACATCTAGTACTCTCTACGTTACACACGAATAGTGCATTAGGTGCATTAGCTCGTCTCAGAGATATGGGGGTTGAGTCTTTTCTCATGTCTTCTAGTATTGTGGGACTTATTGCCCAACGCCTGGTTAGGAAACTTTGCTCTCATTGTAAAACACCCCATCAATTAAGAACTGATGAAATGGAACTAATGGGGCTTAGTGCTGATGTGGACGTCTCTAAAGTATGCGAACCCCAAGGATGTGATGCATGTAATCATTTAGGATATAGAGGAAGATCGGGTATTTATGAGTTGATTGCTATTGATGAAACTCTAAGAGGGATGATTCATAGAAACGAAGACGTCCAGACCATAGAAAATTATCTAAGACCTGCTACACCCAATATTCGTGATGATGGCTTTAAGCGCGTACTTGCTGGAGATACTTCTCTTGCAGAAATTCTTCGCGTTACGTCTCAAAATTGAATGGCTTATGTCGTAAATGGCACTATCTTAAGCTTTTGTAGCCCAGATTAGCACAGCATAATCCGGGATTTCAGTGCACTGAGCTAGGCCATTCCAGTATTACACTGCGCTAATCCGAGCTACGATGTCCCCTTCTTTTCCTAAGATAGCACCATTAATCCTTGAGCCAACCTACTCTAGTCATCTAGGCTTAACAAAAGATCGCCTCAAAAACATGCTGTCGTTGTCATGAATTTTTTCACTAAACCAAAAATGATTTTAGAGACTTAGTCAGAAACCCTTCGCCAAGAGGTACCTTTTTCTCCATCTTCTAATTCTATGCCTAAAGTCAATAATTCAGCTCGAATCTGATCCGCTCTCGCCCAGTTCCTATCAGCTCTAGCCTGAATACGCTCTTCGACTAATCGCTCTATCGCTGCTTTATCATCTTCTGCAAAACCACTTTGTAAAAAGGACAACGGTTCTTCCTGTAAAAGCCCCATTACTCCAGCTAGATGCTTCAGCGTCTTAGATAAAATAGGAGAGTTCTGTTTATTCACTTCGTGACTTAATTGAAATAAAACAGATAAAGCCACAGGAGTATTGAAATCATCATTCATGGCCTGATTAAATTGTTCTAACCAGTGAATATCGAGTTCTCCATCAGCTGCAGCGGGTGTTTCTTTGATTGCTTGATAAAGTCTGGTAATTCCCTTTTTCGCATTTAATAAATTATCTGCTGTATAATTTAAAGGGCTACGATAATGACTACTCAAAAGAAAATAGCGAACCACTTCAGGATGATGTTCTTTTAATACATCAGCTATAGTAAAAAAATTACCAGTGGATTTGGCCATTTTTTCATTATTAACTTGCAACATTCCTACATGCATCCAATAATTGGCAAAAGTCTTACCTGTAGCGGCCTCACTCTGAGCTATTTCATTTTCATGGTGAGGGAATTGTAAGTCTAAACCACCTCCATGAATGTCGAATTGCTCTCCTAGTTCATGTAATGCCATAGCTGAGCATTCTATATGCCATCCAGGACGACCTTCCCCCCAAGGAGATGACCAACTAGGTTCGTTTTCTTTTGCTTTTTTCCATAGTACAAAATCTAAAGGGGAACGTTTTTCTTTTACTACTTCCACTCGAGCACCTGAAACTAACCCCTCAAGATCTTTATTAGATAATTTGCCATAGTCAGCAAAAGAATTAACTTGATAACACACATCGCCATTATCACTAACATAAGCATTCCCTTTATCTAATAATCGCTTGATTAAATTAATAATGGAGTCTATATGTCCCGTCGCACGCGGCTCTATGTCTGGTGGTAAAATATTTAAAGCACGAGTATCCTCATACATTGCTTCTATATATTGAGCGGTTAATTGTTCAATAGATATACCACGCTCATTAGCTCTCGCGATGATTTTATCATCTATATCAGTAATATTTCTGACATAAATAACGTCAAATCCTTGAGAACGAAAAAAACGCACTATAACGTCAAAAGCGACCATTGAACGAGCATGCCCCAAATGGCATCGATCATAGACCGTAATTCCGCAGACATACATACCAATTTTCCCTGGTTTAAGGGTAATAAATGGCTCCTTTGTTCTCGTTAAAGAATTATATAAATGTAACATGTCCGCTCCTTAACTCATTTTGCCCCAAGTGTCTTTTAGATCCACCACTCGGTGAAACGCTTTCACCTCACCATTTTCTGTCTTATTGACGCAGTAATATCCCAAACGCTCAAATTGAAACACTTCACCCTCTGGATGATGAACCAAAGAAGGTTCACAATACGCTTGCATCGTTTGTAACGAATCATGATTTAGAAACTGTAAAAAATCATCTTCACGTGCAGGATTTGGATCATTGAATAATCTATCGTATTGATAAATAGTTACTGGAAATGCATGCGCGCAAGAAACCCAGTGAATCACCCCTTTCACTTTACGATCTTCCGGATTCTTTCCTAAAGTCTTTTCATCATAAGTACAACGCAATTCAATAATATTTCCTTGCTCGTCTTTAATTACTTCATGACATTTAATAACATAGGCATGACGCAAACGTACTTCTGCTCCAGGTGATAATCGGAAATATTTTTTCGGAGGATCTTCCATAAAGTCAGAACGCTCAATATAGAGTTCACGAGCAAAAGGAATCCCTCTTGTTGTCGACTCTGGATCTTGGGCATGGAAGCTCACTGTTAACTCTTCAACTTTACCTTCAGGATAATTTTCCAGCACGATTTTTATAGGATCCATAACACATAATGCACGTTTCGCTGTTTTATTTAGTTCGGCACGAATACATTCTTCGAAAATTGACATATCAATCACTGAATCACTACGAGATATACCAATGACTTCACAGAATTGACGAATACCCGCTGGCGGATATCCTCTTTTACGCATACCCCGTAAAGTAGGTAATCGCGGATCATCCCATCCAGTTACAATCTCTTTCTCAACTAACTCTCTTAGTTTCCGTTTACTGGTGACAGTATGAGACAAATTTAATCTAGCAAACTCTGTTTGCACTGGTCTAGCAGGCAAAGGCAAATTATCAACCAACCAATCATATAAAGGCCTGTGATCTTGAAACTCTAAGGTACACAATGAATGAGTAATTTTTTCTAAAGCATCCGATATGGGATGAGCATAATCATACATCGGATAAATACACCAAGCGTCACCAGTGCGCTGATGGTGTGCATGACGTATGCGATATAAAACTGGGTCACGCATATTCACATTACCTGATTTCATATCAATTTTAGCTCGTAGCACATGAGCTCCATCAGCAAACTCACCTGCTTTCATTCTGCTAAATAAGTCCAGACTTTCTTCTATAGGCCTATTTCTATAAGGGCTTTCACGTCCAGTCTCTTGTAATGTACCTCTATAAGATCGAATTTCATCCATAGATAAGCTATCAACATAGGCCATATCTTTTTTTATTAGCAATACAGCCAGATCATAAAGCTCCTGATAATAATCAGAGGAATGAGTCATGTCATACCACTCAAAACCTAACCAACGAACATCATCAATGATCGCTTTAACGTATTCATCTTCTTCTTTGATGGGGTTAGTGTCATCAAATCGCAAATAGCAAATACCGCCAAATTCCTCAGCCAAACCAAAATTCAGGCAAATAGATTTAGCATGACCTACATGTAAATAACCATTAGGCTCCGGCGGAAACCGAGTAACTACTGACTTGTGCTTGCCACTAGCCAATTCATCAGTAATGAGTTGTCTTATGAAATGAGGTCTTTTTTCAGTTATTTCTGTCATTGCTTTTTTCCATTATTGTCTATTGCATGACGCATAGAGCTCATTAAAGAAGCTCCCGCTTGCACTATATTTTTATTAGATTCATATGCTTGTATTAATTCGTTAATTAATGCCGCACCAACTATTACTCCATCGGCAAAATGTGACACATCCGCAGCCATCTCGGCTGTCTTAATACCAAATCCAACCATCAACGGTAATTTAGTTTGTGCCTTGCGTGCTTGATATTGCTCCTGTAAAGAGGAGATATTAAGGGCATCAGAGCCAGTAACTCCTTTTAATGACACATAATACAAATATCCTCGAGCAAATTGGTTAATTAAAGCCATGCGCTCGTCTGAAGTAGTGGGAGAGCAAAGAAAAATAGTGTATAAACCATGTTTTTGCCAAATATTAGCTACTTCTTCACATTCTTCAGGGGGCAAGTCCACTAAAATAGTGCCATCAACGCCTGACGCTACTGCCTGTTGAGCAAATAAATCATAGCCATATTGTTCTACTGGATTTAAATATCCCATAATTACTACGGGAGTATCGTTATCTTCTTCGCGAAATTTCTTCACCATATAGAGAACATCGCGGCTATTAATAGAATGAGCAAGTGCTCTTTCCATAGCGTGTTGAATAACAGGTCCTTCTGCCATGGGATCAGAGAAGGGAATGCCTAACTCTAAAATATCAGCTCCCGCCTGTACTAATCCGTGCATTAACTCTACTGTTCTATCTGGATGCGGATCCCCTGCTGTAATATAAGGGCTTAGCATTTTTCTTCCGCTTGCTTTAAGTTGTGCCAACTTACGATCAATTCGATTCATACGGTACTCAAATAAATATCAAAATAAATAATTAAACTGTAATCCCATCAATAGCAGCGACAGTATGTATGTCTTTATCACCACGTCCAGACAAATTAACGATAATGTTTTGGTTTGGCGACATCTCTTTTGCTAGTTTCATAGCATAGGCTACAGCATGACTGGACTCAAGAGCGGGCATAATCCCCTCCACTCTCGTTAGTAAACGAAAAGCACTTAATGCTTCATCATCATTAATTGCTTTATAAACAACCCGACCAATATCTTTTAAATAAGCATGCTCAGGACCAACGCCAGGATAATCTAAACCTGCTGAGACTGAATACGTGTCTTTAATCTGACCAAACTCATCGCATAATAGATAGGTACGATTACCATGTAACACACCCGGTTTACCGGCTATAAGCGATGCTGCATGTTCGCCAGTTTCCACACCTTTGCCCCCAGCCTCAACACCATAAATAGCTACTGATGAATCATTTAAAAATGGGTAAAATAAGCCTATGGCATTTGAACCGCCACCAACACAAGCAACTAAAGCATCAGGTAGTTGGCCTTTTAGCTCAAGAAATTGCTCTCTTGCTTCTATTCCTATTACTGCTTGGAAGTCTCTAACCATTTGAGGATAAGGATGAGGCCCCGCAACTGTGCCTATAATATAAAAGGTGTCATCAACATGACTTACCCAATCGCGCATTGCTTCATTTAATGCATCTTTAAGAGTTTGCGATCCAGAAGTTACAGGAACCACTTCTGCTCCTAATAATTTCATGCGATAGACATTAGTTGATTGTCGTTTAATATCTTCAGATCCCATATAAACGACACACTCAAAACCCAATTTGGCTGCAACCGTTGCTGATGCAACCCCATGTTGCCCTGCCCCAGTTTCTGCAATGATTCGCGTTTTTCCCATACGTTTAGCGAGCAAGGCCTGTCCCACAGTATTATTAATTTTATGGGCACCAGTATGATTTAAATCCTCACGTTTAAGGTAAATTTGCGCCCCACCTATTTCCCGACTTAAACGAGCGGCATGGTACAAAGGACTGGGGCGGCCTACATAATCCTTTAATTCCGAACGTAATTCAGCTAAAAACTCTGGATCTTTACTGAATTTAGCATAAGCACTTTCCAATTGTTTCAGGGGATGAATTAATGTATCAGCTACAAACACACCACCATATGGGCCAAAATGACCATGTTCATCAGGAAGTTCTTTCTTATTCATTATATGCCCCATAATACCTTAATAAATTGGCTCATTTTTAAATGATCTTTTATGCCTGGCGCCACTTCTATCCCACTAGAAACGTCTACTGCATAAGGATTTACTTTAATTGCATCTAGAACATTAAATTGATTAAGTCCTCCCGCCAAAAGATAAGGCTTGGGTAAGTCCTTCGGAATAATATTCCAGTCAAAAGTTAATCCTGTGCCCCCTCTGTTTGTTGTGGATGGTGTATCCAAAAGTAGCGCGCAGGCCTTCGTATATCGCTCCATCTCATATTTTATATGATCCGCTGCTTGCGGTTGTATTGCTTTAATAAATGGTTTATCGAACTGATTACAAAACTCAGGTGACTCCTCGCCATGAAATTGTAATAATTGTATTGGCAGTTCCTTTAAGATTTGTTCCACTAAGTGCACTTTTGGGTTAACTAATACAGCTACTGCTGACACAAAAGGCGGTAGGTTATTCAATAAAAGCTTTGCTGTTTCTAAAGTAACCTGACGAGGGCTTTTCGGGTAAAAAATTAAACCAATAGCATCGACACCCAGCTTGATTGCATGGGCTACATCTTCAGCACGTGTCATACCACACATTTTGACTCGAGTTCGAGATGAGTTCAATTATTTCTCCCATAGAAATAAAGGGCCAGGGTTGTTTTGTAAAACACCGAACTTCTGAGGATAATTGACTTGTACTAGATAAAGACCATACGGAGGTGCTGTTTCTGCACCTAATTTTCTATCTTTTGCACTCAATACCTCTTTAATCCAAGAAACTGGGTGTTTTCCAGAACCAACCGAAATTAAAACTCCAGCTATATTTCTTACCATATGATGCAAAAACGCATTTGCAGTAATATCTATGACAACTAGCTCGCCAGAACGTGTAACCTTTATTTCATGAACATTACGCATTGGCGTTTTAGATTGACACTCAACAGAGCGAAAGGAGGTAAAATCATTTTCGCCTAATAGGCATTGTGCTCCTTGATGCATTAAGCGATGATCTAATTGACGATACTGCCAACTCACATTACTACGCAGCAAAGCGGGTCTAATTGCCCCATTATAAATTATATACCTATATCTTCTACTTGTTGCAGAATAACGAGCATGGAAGTCATCAGGCATCTCTTTTCCCCATTTGACGCAGACGTCTTTTGGTAAAAAGGAATTCGCCCCATGTATCCAACCACGGATAGAACGCTCTTTTTCACAATCAAAATGGATAATCTGATTCGTAGCATGAACACCGGTATCGGTTCTTCCCGCACAAATGACTGAGATAGTACTATCAGCTACTTTCGACAAAGCATGCTCAACAGCATGTTGAACAGTATGCAAGCCAGTTTGTGCTTGCCAGCCATGATATCGGCTTCCATCGTATTCAACCACTAAGGCAATACGCATTCAATATTCCTGATAAAAAGGGTCAATTTATAATACCCTATTTGTTTTGTCTAGACCTAGACTGACCTAAATTATGGACAAAGGGCCCAACCTATGATTATTTATCTTTTATTTGATCAAGTAGACGTTGTGCCTCAGCTTTTTGTTGTTCACTACCGTGCTCTAAAATTTCTTCTAAAGAGGCTTTCGCAGACTCTATATCATCCATACTGATATAAGTGTTAGCTAAAGCAAGTAAGGTATCAAATGCAGTCTTACTTTTTAAAGGATTTGCTGTTTGAGAGTCATCTGTTTCTGATATTTCCTTAGTCTCAATATGCGAATCGTTATCTTCCGAAACAATATTTTTTTTATCAGAATCAGCAAAAAATTGAGCTAGCTCAGCATCTAGATCCATATCCTTTTGCGCTGTTACAGTGTCCTCTTTTACTACGGTATGAGAAAAGTCTTCAAGTTTAGAATCAAGCGTTAAGTCATCAGCACCCTCATTTTTATTATCACTTTCAACAGATAACTGAGAATCGCTCTGTTGATTTTTCTCTATTTTATAAGACTCTATAGAAGAACTCGATACAAAATCTATCCCTCTATCTTGTTCTTCTGTTTCTTCTACTTTTTTAGTTTTTTGTTCCGTCTGCTCTGTAAGACGTTGGTACAAGCCTGATTCAAACTCCAAGACATCAGGAGTTGATGGCTCCTCTTTCTGTGATGTTGACTCATTTTGTTGTGACAATTGAGGTTTATTTACTCCTATCATTAAACTACTCTCTTCTGTTGAAGGTTGAGTTTGATTAACGTCCTGATCATTTTGATTAATAACAGATCCAAACTCTAAAGATGATTCGTCTTTTAATTCCTTTGCTGTTTTATCTATAGATAGGTTTGTTTCTCTTTCTGCTGATTGCAAATCGACTGCCTCTTTGTTTTCAAGAGATAACTCAGGCTCAGTAGTCAGTTCTGTTTTAGAAGCCACTCTTTCCTTTTCAGATTGAACCATTACTTCATTGTCAACTAATTCTGGTTTCTTTTCAGTTTCGCTAACAAAATCATCTCTTTTATTTTGAGCAGAATGTTCTGCTATTGTCTTAGAATCAACCTCATTTGTTTCGATTGTTGGAGAGGCCCCTGCTTCTCGTATCGAAATTTCCGCAGGCTGCACAGATGTTTGAGTTGTTTCAGACATAGTCGTTTTAGGTGCAATGGGTTCGTTAGATAAAAAAGGTTGCTCATTAGTTTCTTTTTCTCGAAGCTTAAAATACCAATAAGCAAATCCCCCACCTCCTGAAGCTACAATCAATAAAAGCAATAATGTCCAAAAATTTGAGGATTGATTATCTGTTATGGCAGAATTGACCTGCCCTGCCACAGCAATACGTTGTTTCATCAGAGCCTGCATTTGCGCTCGAATTGTTTTCATTTCTTTGTCACGTTGTTCTAATTGTTTTTGTAGCTTTTTATTCTGATCTTGCAACAAATGGAGTTGTTCCATTAATAAAGCATTAGACTCTCGCACAGTTTCAACAACCGCTGTAGTAATAGAAAGTTCCGTTTTAATAATAGCGTTTTGATCAGCATTTTGCGCATCATTATTTTGTACCGGCTGCGATTGATTGGTGTTCCCTGGACTCCCTACTGCTGAAGGTATCAACTGAGGCATAGTATTTTGATCAGGGGTAATTGCCTGAATAGTAAATCGAGGTATAGTTGGAATTTCCGAACTTTTTGACTGAGGGCCTTTCTGAGTCTGCGGTAGAGGATTAGTCGCTTGTCCATTGGTATAAGGAGGAGTGAGTACATGATTTATAGGTGTTTTTTCATTCCACGCTTTATCGTGTGCCATTACTTCTGCTGTTGCTAACTCGGCAGGTATTTTGGCAATTTCGCTAGTAGCTGGAATCGTCAAACGTACACCTACTTTTAACCCATTTAAATTACCCCCCGTAAATGCATCCGGATTTGCACCAGTGATAGCCAGCACTATTTGGGGTAAGATAATTTCTGAAGTTTTATATCGTTGAGCTATTTGCCAGACATTTTCATTAGCGATGGTTGGCCCATAGGTTGTTTGTTTTTTACCGTCATTTAAAGACACTGGATTATGTTGTACTTCAGTGGTGACCGTTTTCTCTATAACTCCAGGCTCAGCTCCGTGACTCGCAACTTTTTTATAGTAAGTAGGACTACTTTGTGCTCGAGTTGAAACCAGTTTGTAGCCTGGAGGGTCCAATAATACGGTATAAGCCTTATATAACTGTCCTCCTGGCCAAGTTAAATCAACAACTAACTCTATATAAGGTTCACTAATACGCTCTTGAGACTGAACCTTAATAACAAACTTACCTTTACTATTTTTTTCAATTTTAAAATGCAATAAAGATAAGACAGCAACTCGTTCTAAACCCAGTTGTTGAAAGTTGTCAGGCTCTGCCACCCCAACTTTGATGCCTACAATCGGTGCTCTGCCTACATCTAATAATTCAATTTCCGCTAGAAAAGGTTGATCAAGAGACGACTTAACTGTCATTTCTCCTAAACCTATCGCATTGAAAGTTATTGGAAAGAGTAATGCCAATAGAGCAACATTTAAGACAGTTTTTTTCAATCGAAACTCCAGGCATACCAAATAATAAACGAGTAAATAGAGATAAAAATTAACATTAACTAGTACTCTATTCAAGAACTCTACCTATTAATCTATGTACAATCATTTAGTTATGACTAATAACCAATCAATACTGTTTCTATTCAATCAAGTGTAGGGAAATTGACGCTGCAAACAAGTCTCACCTAGGACCAATATTCTCTCTCTTTAGCGAAGTGATTCTGTGCTATGCTTCTGTTATCGCTTTGGTATTAAGAGTTCTTGTATCACTTTGTCTGCACAAATGGTTTAGCAGACATTATGAGAAATCGAATATCACTAAAGAGGCTAGGCTATGGAAAGGATCTATGGATATATCGTTTGGTTTACAGTCACATTATTTGTCGTCTATGCTTTCTGTTTAAACACAGCCGCAGCTGTCTTTGCTGATACAGTAAAAACGACTCTTGGAACAAATAGTTTTTATATTTCTCTTGCCATGAGTGCGTTCATTTTTAGTTTTGCCTGTATGCAAATACCCGCAGGCTATTTACTAGATAAATTCAATCCGAAAATCATCGTAAGTACTGGTATATTGTTGTTTGCATTAGGGAATGTACTCACTTCTTTTGCTAACAATCTTGTTTTGTTTACTTTATCTAATATAGTACAAGGTAGCGGCGCTTCATTTGCTTTTGTTTCCGCTGCAGTTTTAATATCGCAATGGTTCTCTGAACTGAAATTTCCAATATTATTTGGTTTTACTCAAACAATGTCTTGCGTTTTATCCGGTATTATTCATTATTATTTCACTATAGAATTAGGAACTTACACCTGGAACAATATCTACCGCTCATTATCGTTCTTTGGCTTTGCCTTATTTTTATTATCTTTACTTACAGTACGATCTCCTCCTGGTTATAAATCTGAAACTAATCTTTCATTAAAAAAATCTCTTTCAATTGTTCTTAGAAATAAACAAATAATTTTATGCAGCGCCGCGGCAGCTATGTCTTTTGGAGTACTTTTAGCTTATGCGAGTCTTTGGTATATCAAAATCCAGTCGTATTATTTAATTGCGAATATCAAGGCTGTGATTATAAGCGGGATGACTTTTGTAGGAATTGGCGTTGGAACACCATTTTTAGGCTGGTTATCCAATAAAGTACAATCAAGAGTCATGGTAATCCATGTGACCTTGTGTTTAGGTACTATGGTCCTTATTTTGGGTATTTATCTTCCTCACTTTAATTCGCAAGGCCTTCTATTAGTTCTGATTATTTCCTTTTTAATTGGTTTTTTTCTTTCAGGCTCTATGCTTTTTTATTCCATGATCAGTGAATTATCAACTAATGCAACACGGGGAGTTGCGATTAGTGTATTAAATACAGCTGTTTTTTTATTTAATACATTGATGATGTTTCTCCCTTACTTCTTCTTAACGTCTTATTCTAAAGAGTTTTTCACTTATTTATGGACGTTACCATTTTTTATTTTAATTGCCATATTGTTACTTTACTTTATTAAGGAAAGCAGTTCGTTTACTTGTAAACGAGATTAATGCCTCAAAAGAAGAATAAAAACCTGTTTGCAAGAAAACAGGTTTTTATTCCATCATCTAGCTTGGGACAGAGCGTTCTTCCTCAAAAAAAGTAACTTTTCCTGTCTTTATATCGTGTACCCCGGCAACAATTCCCACTTGTTTATTCTTGACTAAATCTCTAAGAATAGAACTTTGTTCCTGAATCTCTCTTACGACATGCAAAGCATTTGCCTTGGCTATCGAATCTACAAGTTTTGGATCAGAACAGTTTTTAGAGTTCTCTTCCTTCATTGTTGTTTGCACTACTGGTTGGATTTTATCTAACACATCGGTTAAATGCCCTAACTTGACACCATTACATGCTCCTGCGACAGCCCCGCACGAAGTATGAGCTAGAACAACAATCAAACGAGAACCAGCGGCCTTGGTAGCAAACTCCATACTTCCTAGAATATCGTCATTAAGCACATTTCCCGCAACACGCAAAGTAAATAAATCAGCCAAGCCTTGATCAAAAAACAGCTCAGGGACACTACGTGAATCCATACAGTTAAGTACTACGGCAAATGGATATTGGCCGAAAGAAGAAATATGGGCTTGTTTTAAATAATCTCTGGTAATTTGTTTGTTAGTCAAAAAACGTTGATTTCCATCCTTTAATCGTTGTAATGCTTGTTTGGGTGTCATTTGTTGCTGTTTTTCCTGAGTCATCGTTTTTCCAAGAACAAATAACTCTGGTTCCTCTGCATGGGCGATACTACTTAAACAGCAAAGGAAACCAGTCAATAAGACCATGACTTTAAATATGAATTGATGCATTAATAAACTCCTTTTATAATTTCAATATCCATCACACAGGATATACATTATTAATGTAACAATTTTTTCTATTTACAGCCACCATCATCTTGCTCTATTAAACTGCATAATTCATAATGACCGCCTCGATTCTTTAGGGAATACTATGTCAGCATCATTACTAGACGGAAAGCATGTAGCTTCTCTTAGGCGGAATGAATTAAGACAGCAATTAGATCATTATATCGCACAGGGAAATCAAGCTCCAGGCTTAGCTGTCGTTCTTATTGGTAATGATCCTGCATCTGCAATCTATGTCAATAATAAACGTAAAGCCTGTGAAGAAGTGGGCATCAAATCTCATTCTTATGATTTGCCAGAAGAAACAACTCAAGATGAGCTACTTGAACTTATTGATGAATTAAATAATTCCGATCAAATTGACGGTATTCTCATTCAATTGCCACTTCCCAGTCACATTAATGAAATAGTAATTATTGAACATATTAAACCAGAAAAAGACGTTGACGGGTTCCATCCTTATAATCTTGGTAGACTGGCGCAAAGAAATCCTCTTCTACGTCCTTGCACTCCTCTGGGTATCATGAATTTGCTCCGATATTATAACTTAGAGGTAAAGAGAAAACATGCTGTTGTTATTGGCGCTTCAAATATAGTAGGCCGTCCGATGAGTTTGGAGTTGTTACTTGCCGGGGCAACCGTAACCGTATGCCATAAATTTACTAAAGACCTACAAAAATATGTAACAATAGCTGACTTCATCATAATAGCTACTGGAGTAAAAGACTTAATCAATATGGAGTGGCTCAATAAATCACAAGTACTTATTGATGTAGGCATGCACCGTTTACCAGATGGTAGCCTTAGAGGGGACGTCGATTTTTTAAAAGCTGTAGATAAAGTATCATGGATAACTCCCGTACCAGGAGGAGTTGGCCCAATGACAATAGTTACTCTGCTTGAAAATACTGTGATGGCTAAAGTTGGAGACGCTTACAATTCACTAACTTAAGTTTCTATTTGTAGGTCGGACCAAGAGCCCGACCTACAGTGACGTCAAGGTGCATCACTTATGATAAAAAAGCTGTAAATGCCCTAAAAGGTAAACTTATTTATCGAGCTCATCCCAATCAAAGTCACCACTTAACTCATCAAAATCATCTTTGAACTCATCTTTTAAACGTTTACGTTCAAGTCTCTCTTCAAGCAATCGCCTTATCTTTTTCTTTTTAGGTAAGTCCTCAATATTCTCGTCATAGTCCTCATAGCTATAATCAGAAAAAGATTGATGATCATAATCTTCATGCAAACTCATGCTAATCCCCTTTTATTTTGAGATCCTTTTGAAATTATAGAGTATTATTTGTAAATTATGCAACAAAAATAATCAGTCTCAATTGTATTCTATAAATAATAGGGAACCGTCATACTATTCTGATATAATAGTGAAATTCCCTTTATTATTATCAAAATATCTTCCATGCTTAGTTACCAACACGGTTATCATGCCGGCAATTTTGCTGATGTAATCAAACACATTTCACTAACTCGACTTCTTGCTTATCTAACACAAAAAGACAAGCCCTTATTCTATCTTGAAACTCATTCAGGAAAGGGTTTATACCATCTCAAGGACAAGCAAGCTGAAAAAACAGGAGAGTATAAACAAGGCATTAAACTCATTTGGGATGACAAAAAGTCATTACCAGCAGTGTTTCAAGAGTACATGCTGGCCATCAAACAATTAAATACAACTAACTCGCTTAACTTCTACCCTGGTTCCCCTTATCTAGCGCTACAAGGACTACGATCACAGGATCGTGCTTATTTTTGTGAACTTCATCCAACCGAATTTGAAATCCTTACTCAAATGCCGCGTTTTAATAAAAAAGCTCATATGAGCAATAGTGATG